>JALXCG010000813.1 GCA_026991065.1 Gemmatimonadota bacterium
CTCATGCCCGCCCACCCTTCCCGCATTTTGCTCTACTCCTGTGCCACGCTGCTGGCCGGGGCCTCGATCGCTTCCGCCCTGAACGTCGGCGACCCCGCTCCGCCCTTTGACCTTGCGGAGGCAGATGGCGGCAGGGTTTCCCTCACGGAACACGCGGGCCAGGTGATTCTGCTCAACTTCTGGGCCTCCTGGTGTGAACCGTGCAAGGAGGAGATGCCACGCATCCAGGAAGATATCCAGGATGTCTACGGTCCCGATCTTTTCACCGCGATCTCCCTCAACAAGTTTGACAATCTCGCCACGATCGGGCTCTACAAGCATGGCGCGTTGGGTGTCGAATTCACCTACCCCTTCGGTTATGACGAGGCGGGAGATGTTTCACTCGCCTACGATGCCGGCACCGTGCTTCCGCACAATTTCATCATCGATCAAGCGGGGATTGTGCAGTACGTCGAAGCGGGTTTCACCGAAACCGCGATCATCGCCAAGATCGAAGAGCTGCTCTCCGTCGACGTCCAATCCACCTCGTGGAGCCAACTCAAGGCGAATCGAAGCCGATAGAGGAGATGCCCCGCGGTCGAGGAGAGTTTCCGGCTCTTCAGCTTTCGATTGCCGCGGCGCGTTGGGCTGGTGAATCGAAACGGTGGCGCCCGGCCGCCCAGAGCACGGCAATGCCGGCGGCAAATAGCCCCACGCTAAAAAGCTGTGCGGCGGTCAGAGGCCCAAGCACCCGCTCATTCAGCCGTACGAATTCGATGATGAACCGCTCCAGCGCCATGGCGCACATGCCCAGGCCGAGCAGTTGGCCGACCGGTGGATGGTGCAGCCGCCGCGGCCAGATCCAGGCAAAGAGTCCACAGCTGGCCACCACTTCAAAGAGGGGGGTATTCAGTAGAGGGGTGTTGGCGGTTACCCCGGTACCGATGAGAGCGGGGTGAAGATTCGGTGGAACCAGGGCATTGGGAATGGAAACCGCCAGCGGGAATGGCAGTCCGGAGGGGCCGCCGAAGTCCCCGTCCCCGGCCAACATACAGCCGATGCGCCCGCACCCATAGCCGAGCAGAAGCAGCGGGAACACCATGTCGGCAATCTCGATCGGGCGTTCACCCCGACGCCGCACGGCCCAGATGACGGCCAGCGTGCCGCCGATCGCCCCCCCGTAGAAGACCAACCCACTCCCCGAAAGCAGGCCGCCCAGCGGATCCGCCAGGAAACTCTCCCATTTCTCCGCGATCGACCAGAGCCGTGCCCCAACAATGCCACCGATGAGTGCCGCCATCAGAACGGCATCAGCCAGCGCCGGATCCTTGCCGCGGCGCTGAAGATCGCGGCGAAAGAACTGACCGCAGAGCAAGAAAGCGATCGCCAGCATGAAACCATAGGCGTAAATCTTTAGCGGTCCGAGGGAGAAAAGAATCGGGTGCACGCGGAACTCCAGAGGGAGGACAGAAGGGCGAACCACTCCTGCGGGTGGGCTCGCGCCAGAATCGCGAAGCGGTCTCAGCGCCGTGGTCGTGGAATTGGGCCGAATACCGTGTTGGAGACTCTATTCGCAACCGCGTCCTGACACCAGCCGTTCTTGGCGCAACGCCAGAATCCTTCCCTCGATTCTGCAACCCCGCGCCAGCACTCCGTTTTCGGCTCTCCCCGGCCACTGGCAAGGGACCGGCGACTGAGGCGTATCTCTATACGCCGCAGGGAGGCGGGCCCACAGCCAACGACGCAGATGGTGCCTTGATGGGGGATCGAGGTCTCCTCGGCCGCCAGCAAGGTGCCAGATGCTAGGCGGCAAGGGGCCGGCGACTGAGGCGTATCTCTATACGCCGCAGGGAGGCGGGCCCGCAGCCAACGACGCAGATGGTGCCTTGATGGGGGATCGAGGGTGCTTGCGGGCGGTTGCCGCCACAACAAAGATCAGATATCATTGCGAGTGGATAATTTTCTGCCGAGCGAGACGCCCATGATCCCTTCCAGTTCGAAAACCCGTCCCATCACAGTCGATGCCTTGGTCGAGGCGCTGGCCATGCAGCCCCGAGGCGCCTGCACCTATTGCAATGCGGAGACTGGAGAGATCATCACGCTCACCGATGACGATCTGGCCTACTTGCAGGAGGCGGAAGAGGAACCGGATTGCGTGAGCGACGCAGACTGTTTGCGGCTGAGGCAGTTACAGGAAGTCGTCGAGTCTGAAGAATGGCTGCAGTTGCCTGATCGCTTCGAGATTCATGACTGGGCAATCATGGAGGCATTCGTCCAAACCCTGGAAAGCGATGAACTGCGCGAACACTTGCTGGAGGTTCTCCATGGCCCCGGCGCTCTCAGGGTTTTTCCACAAGTGATGGAGCACCTGAAGCTTTTCGACCAGTGGAATCGCTACCATCGAGCAGCGATGGCGTCGATCGCCAGGGACTGGATGGATGAGCACGGAATCAGCGATCGCGGCTGATATTTGCTATCGTTCGCCGCGGCCATCTCCGATTCAGATATAGAGAGGCCGATTCGGTCTCGTCGCCCGGACCACCCCGACGATTCCCGGATGCGGCAGTCTTATCATTGCCTCTCGGAATCCTTCCGGCGCACTTCGTTCATCTCCTGTGAACCCCCAAACAGATGCCATCCACGCTTGTCTCGTCACCAACGCTGACCAAACCCAAGACCATTCTTCACCTCCTGCCCAATTACGAAATGGGGGGCGCCCAAACTGTTCTGCATCGAACCATTGATGTGCTCAACCACACCAGCAATGGGTTTCGCCATGTTGTGGTCGGGGTCTTCGCCGGACCGGACGAGATGCTCCAGCCGTTTCAGGAAGTATGCGCCGCCACCTACGAGATCGGCATCCGCCGGGCTCCGATCACCCAACCACTGGCCTTTAGCAGGGATGTCAGCACAATCCTTCGTAGTTTGCTGCGCATCATTCGCACCGAAGATGTCGCACTGATCCACGGGCAGACTCACGACAATGACCTGCTGGCGACCTTGTTCGGCCATCTGCGGCGGATTCCATCGGTCGCAACCCACCAAGGGGCCCGTCTATACCCCGACAACCGGATCACGCCATCGCTGCGGAAGCGTCTGCGCACCATGGTCTTGCGCTGGGTACTCCAAAGCCTCGATGCGGTGATCGCGGTGGGACCCGATGTGCGCGACAACATCCTCTCAGTGGCGAAAATCCCCGACGAGCGCATGCTCGTTCTGCGCAACGCGGTCGCTTACGCCGAAGCAGCCACTCCAGAGCA
>JALXCG010000814.1 GCA_026991065.1 Gemmatimonadota bacterium
GGCCAAGACGAGCTGGAACTGCTCTTGAGTTAGTGTTTTTTCGCTGGCAGCAATTCGGTCACCGCCGCGGCAAGTTCCTTCTCCATCCCGGGATAGAAGCCCTGATAGCTCTTGACGATTTCACCTTTGCTATCAATCAAAAAGCTGGCTGGGATCGACCGCACCTGCATCTTGCTGGCAAAAGTCGCCTTGGCATCGGTAACCACAGGATAGGGCAGGCCGAGCTTCGCCACAGTAGCCTTCACCCGCTCAGGATTGCCGCGATCAATGTTCACGCCGATGATCTCCAACCCACGTGGATGCAGATCCTGGTAGAGCTTCACCAAATGAGGCGCTTCCATCAGGCAGGGCTTGCACCAGGAGGCCCAAAACACCACCAGCACCGGGCCCTTTCCCAAGACGTCATCAAGTTTGATCTGCTCGCTGCTGTTGAGACGCGGCAGATCGAACGAGGCGATCTTATCGGCGCGAGCGCTGAGCGGTAGAACAAGCAGGAACGCAGCCAGTACAAATGCGGTCCAGGAACGGGTTTGTCGGGTGATCTGCATGGGTTCGTTTCTCTCTGTGGTATGAGTTGGTTGGGGATGAATGTCCTCATAGCATAGGACATGCGGCAGCCGGGAGCACGCATGGAGTCCTCCCGCCATCTTCAGTGGGGTTCATGCACGCGCCGCGAGTCCGGCTTCCAACGCAGAGATACCGGTTTTTCCCACTTCCATTTCTCATGATGCAGTGGCAAGCTAGGGATTTTGCTCTTTCAAGCCTCCCAATCGGAGCTGCTCTTGGCCACCGCCTCTCTCCCCCGCAATTCGTCAGTCGCCGGTAGAGTCTTCGCCGCGGGCGCAATCGCCGCCGCCATATTCATGCTCGCGGCGGGAGGGACTTTCCGCCAAACCGTCTATTTTCCCGTGATGGCGATTCAGCATGTTCTGCTTTTCGCCCTCTGCATGGTCGCATCCAGCCGTGTTCCCATGCTCGCGCGAATCACCCGGGGCCCGGATCGTCTGTTCAGCATCGCTGCGGTCACAACGATCGCCTATATCGTGGCACGCGCCACGCTGACGCCCTATCCCCGCTTCGCCGGGCCGGCCGTTTTCGCGGTCATCGCCGGCGTGGCCGCAACAGTGGTTGCCGCCCATCATTTCGCCGCCTCATCTCAGGTCCGCCGGCAGGCTGCAATAACGATCGCCCTCCTCGGAGGCGGGGTTTCCGCGTATGCCCTCTATGATTGGTTGCTGCGCGAAACACCTCGGGCAGCCATGCCGCTGGGCCACCACAACATGCTCGGCGGTTTCCTCTGCTTGGTGCTGCCGGTCCAGGTGCTGATCGCGCTCTCCGCTGGTTTTCGAAAGTGGGAACGGGTCGGCGCCACCGCGGCGGCTGCCCTGAGCATTGTGGCACTGGTGGGAAGCGAATCGCTCGGTTCCGCGATCGGCATCCTGGCCGCGGTGCCGGCGGTTGGGCTGGCCGCACTGGCGGCACGGTGGATGGATGCCCGGAGATCCTCCACGGGCGGCATGGCCCGCGGCGAATCCCTGAACAGGAGCAGCGTTTTGGCCAAAGGGGCCATCGCTCTGGCGGTGTTTTGCGCCATTCTCGCCGTCAGCGCCCAAACCGGTCCGGGGCAACGCATCCAGGCACGCCTGGTGCATCTGGTTTCCGGCGCCGGCGATCGTTCCGGTACCGAGCGCGTGGAATTTGCCAAGGGCGCGCTCGCCGGCGTGCTTGCGACCCACCCGTTGATCGGCTTCGGGCCGGGCATGACCCCGCTGGCATTCCCGCTCGATCTGCGCCAGCGAGTGATCCGCCAGGCGGAAGGCGTGGCAGTCACGCATCTGCACTCAACACCGGTCCAGACAACCTATGAACTCGGAATCATCGGTTTCGTTCTGACAACTCTGACCGGCATTCTCGCCGCCCTGGCGATGCTGCGCCGCCTGCTGCGTAGCGAGCAGAAAAGCAGTGATCGCACCATCGTTCTGGCGATTATCGGCGCCGGGGTGGCGTATGGAATCCGCTGCCTCACCGACGTCAATCTGCTGGCACTCGCAGTCCCCTATACCGGATGCGTCCTTTTGGGCCTGGGGCTGGCGGTTCCGCTAGACGCTGAAGAAAGTTGGGCCGACCGACACACCGACGAGCAGGATGCAAGCGCCCTTCCGTGGTGGCGCTTGTCGCCGGTACGCACAATCCTCTCCAGCCTCGTGTATATTCCGGCGCTCGCGCTCAGCCTCATGCTGCTGCGCATCGACATCGCCCACTACTGGGCCGACGCCGGCTACGCAAAGATTGCGCGACTTGCCGGCGAGCAGCAGTCGCCGGCCATGGTCCACCGACTTTTGGAGCGTGCAAGCTCCGACTATCGCACGGCGCATCGCGTCGATCCCAAGCTCGGTTTCTATGCCTTCGAAGCCGGCCTTGTTCAGGAGGCGCTGGCGGAGACTTCCGAAACAGACAACAGAGCCGCCGCTCGCTACTCCGCCGCGGCCGACACGCTGCTGGCGGAAGCGATGCTGGCGGTGCCGACCGCGCCCGGTTTCGCCCTCCACCTCGGCGCGCGCCGCCTTAACATCGCCATCAGGACACAGCGTTCCAGTGACCTTGAGCGAGCGCTTGAACCACTCTCTCTGGCAGCCACAATCGAATGTCGCTCCGCTTTCGCGCTGCCCCTTCTCGCCCGCTGGCGAGTTGAGAGCGGTGATATTCCGGGCGCGCTCGAACTCTATCGCGAGATCATCAGCCAACGCCCAGTCTGTGTTTGCGGAGAGGACATCTACAGAGATGCGGTGCGTCCTTTCATACCCGACTTGATCACTTCGATCAGGGAGGAAGATGAACGGGTTGGAGCACTGCTGGAGAAGCTCTACGACAGTTGCGGCGACTCGACGGCCATCACCGAACGCCCGGTCCTCCAACGCATGGACGACCAGAACCCTTGGAAGTCGCGCTCGCTCTATCTGTTCCGGCGCCGCGGGCTGACCACATTCAGCGCCCCGTTCATGCTCCGTTCAACCGCGGAAAGCCGGCACTGGAACCGCACGCCCAGCAGCATGAAACTGCACGCCCAGATCGCCCGCCGGATCGGCCCGGTGCGCGCTCGCGACATCCTCGACCGCCGTTTTCCCCAGGCCCGGTATCTTCTACCGCCGGAGTTTCTCTCCCCCCGCGATACCGCCGTTGGGGCCGGCGCAGCGCCCACTGGGGTTCAGGCGCCGCGCAAGTAGGAAGGCGATCTCCAG
>JALXCG010000815.1 GCA_026991065.1 Gemmatimonadota bacterium
ACCGAGAACGACCGCTACCACGTCGACGTGGATCTGGAATCGGGGCCGGTCAGCAGCACCGACTACGCCATTGGCCACTCTCTTGATGCCCACGCATCCCATCTGCTGCACAAGGTGGACCCGACCGCGGCCGGGGCGGACAGCGCCGCCGTGGAGGCTTTCAAAGAGATCGTGCAGGACTTCACGGTTATTTTCTGGGCTGATTCCACCGATGATCGCAGTGGGCTCTTCAAGCCGGGCGAAGCGATTCAGGGTTATCACGGTCAGGAGATCTGGACCGGCAAGGCAAGCGGTGGCCAGGTGCAGCTTTATTTCCACTACCCGCCGGTCGGCGGGGACGATGCCCAGAACGTGGAATGGGTGAAAGTTGCGTCCGACCTGGTTACCGGCGCGGTGGCCGCCAGCGAGGAACCGGCCTATGCTCCGGATCTGGCCGCGGCGGATCAGGTGCTGGTGATCATTCTGTCGAGCGCCACGGGTTACGACCCCGCCACGGTCTGGTATCTCGACCGGCCCGATGCGAATGTCGAATACGCGCTTACCTCTGAGCCGACCAACGTCGAAAACCCGGCCACCGATTTCAATGAGTACCTGGAGTATTGGATCATTGAGGAGATCTGGGTGGAGAAGGCCGATATCGCCCCCACAGACGGTGGCATCGGTTATGGCCTGGATGACCTGATGTTCAGCGTCGACTATGATTTGGCCTATTTCAGGGGCTCCGATCTTGGCATGGAGGGGGCTGACAGCGGCGAGTTCTTCCCGCGCTGGCTGGTGAACGTGCATTTCCTGGATCCAAGCGGCAACGAGATTGTTGAAACCATTGACTATGTAGAGGTCTCAACGGATTCGTAGTCCTCGCAGGAGATTGAGGAGCCAGGATCCGGTTGCACATTGGTCAGTGCGCGACAGGTCTTGATCCGGTTGCCCCGGCGACTCTGGCGAGTCGGTGGGGCAGCTTTTTGTTCACGGCGGCCGAGAGGACTCGCGGGCGTGGATCGGCATGGTGGTTTTCTTCAGCGGGAATGGGCTCAGGCCATGGGTGGCCGGCGCGCGCGGAGGCTGTGGAGCGGGAGCGTGATCGGGCTCCTGCTGCTACTGGGGGTGTTGGGCGGGTGTGCCGGGAATGATGCAGAGGAGAAGCCAGCGCCGCAGGTGATAGCTACCGGTCCCTATTTTCGCATCGAGACCGAGTTGGGGGAGTTCTCGGTCGCCCTGGATACTTTGCAGGCGCCGTTGAGTTCGGCGCGTTTCGCCGATCTGGCGGCGCGTGGAGTGTATGATGGAGCCCCCTTCTCGCGACGGGTTCCCGGGGAGTTCGTCGTGCTCGGGCGGCTGGATGGTGTGGGGCTGGAGGGGGATTCCCTGCAGTTGGAAACAGAAACGGGTGTGCACAGCGTTGGAACCCTGGGTATGGTTCGGGAAGAGGATCCCGAGGCCCGGCCCGGCGTGGCCGAGCGACCGGCTTTTCTTCGTAGCGCCCGCGGGGAGTTCTTTGTCTGCCTGGGGCGGGAAACGCAACTGGACGGCAAGTACGCGGCTTTTGCGAAGGTGGCCGCCGGGTTGCCGGTGGTGCGCGCGCTGGCGAATGTAAAAAAGGATGCGCCGGATCCGAGGATTCTGCGCGCTGTGCCGATCGATACACCGGCAACGGATGGACCGCAATGAAGGCAGCAGTGGTTGTGGGAGCCCAATGGGGCGACGAAGGCAAGGCCAAGGTGATCGATTTTCTCACCGAGCACGCCGACATCGTGGTGCGCTACCAGGGGGGCGCGAATGCCGGGCACACGGTGGTGACGGACGGGCAGAAGCATGTGTTTCACCTGGTGCCCTCCGGGGTTCTTTATGCCGACAAGATCTGTGTGATCGGCAACGGCGTGGTTCTCGATCCCACGGCCTTTCTGGCCGAGGTGAGGGAGTTGGCGCAACGCGGTGTGGATGCGGCTGGACGGGTTTTTGTGAGCAGTCGGGCGCATCTGATTCTGCCGGTGCACGCGGCTCTGGATCGGGCGGCCGAGGTGTCGATGGGGGGGAGAGCGATCGGCACCACCGGCCGCGGGATTGGGCCGGCGTATGTCGACAAGGCGGGCCGGCTGGGTGTGCAGGTGGCGGATCTGCTCGACCGCGAGCGCTTCCGCCGTCGTGTCGGGCGCATCGTGGAGCGAGCGAATGCCCTGCTGGTGAACCTCTACGGCGCCGAACCGGTGGCGGCGGAGGAGGTGGTCGCGGCGGGATTGGCGACCGCGGATGAGTTGCGGCCGATGGTGCGGGATGTGGCGTTGCTGCTTGACCGGGAGATGCGAGCTGGCAAGCGGGTGCTGCTGGAGGGGGCGCAGGGCACCATGCTGGACCTGGATCACGGCACCTATCCGTTTGTTACTTCCAGCAACTCCACCGCCGGCGGGGCGTGTGCCGGCGCGGGGGTGGGGCCGACCCGAATCGGTCGCGTGATCGGGATTGCCAAGGCCTATGCGACGCGTGTTGGGAATGGCCCTTTTCCAACCCAGATCGATGGCCCGCTGGCTGAAAAGGTGCGCACCTGGGGCGGCGAGTTCGGGGCGACCACCGGGCGGCCGCGACGCTGTGGCTGGTTCGATGTGCTGGCGGCTCGCCATGCGGTGCGCGTCAACGGCCTGGATGAGCTGGCGGTCACCAAGCTGGATGTATTGGACGAACTGGACGAGATTCCTGTTTGCACCGGCTACCGGCTGAATGGCGAACTGCTCACTGAGACTCCGCTGCGGGGGCGGGACCTGGAGGCAGTGGAGCCGATCTATGAGCATCTTCCCGGGTGGCGCAGTCGCACCACGGGAGCACGCTCTTTGCACGATCTGCCGGCGGCGGCGCGCGAGTATCTGGATCGGCTGGCGGAGTGGGCTGGAGTGCCGGTGGGGATCGTTTCGGTGGGGCCGGATCGGCAGCAGACCCTGACTACCAGTAACCACCGGGCGTTTGTGACTGATTAGCGGGCGATTTGCACGGCGCGATGCTCGGGCGTTGACCGGAAGTGGGATGAGCGCGTAGTCTGTGCCCGGGCCGTTAGCTCAGTTGGCAGAGCAGGAGACTTTTAATCTCAAGGTCCAGGGTTCGATTCCCTGACGGCCCACCATTTTAGCTTCGGAAGAAGAGGAAAAGGACCCAAGCCGGCTGGTCGCGTGACGGTTTGGGCCTTTTGTTTTTTCGGGGTGAGCCGGATGCTGCGCGGCAGCCTTCTTCTAATCTGGAACCGCCGCTCCC
>JALXCG010000816.1 GCA_026991065.1 Gemmatimonadota bacterium
AAAATGGTCGATGCCGACATTCCGGATCGTCACATCCACCTCGCGCGGGTCACTGCTCCGGTTCCAGAGCAGCAGCGCCACCCGGTCCGCCGAGCGCGACGCCATCGCGTCCACGCCGCCGCTGATGTTGCATTCGATCCCATCCGGCGGCATCTCCGCCATCATCCGAAACAGGTTGAACTTCGCCTTCGGCACATCGCCCCAGTCGAGCAGCCCGTTGTTCTCCCATTCGCCGTCGTCCGGACCGTTGTCAATGATGGTCTTGTTGAAGCGGGTCAGGCGCGGCATCGTGAGCAACATATTCTTGAAGGTCCCGGCATACCAGGCGGCGCACTCGCTGCGATCGTAGCTGCTGCCGGTGTGGGGGCTGATCTCGTAGGAGAACTCATTCAGGTGCACGCCGACGTTGTCCATGCCGTGCCCCTCCAGAGCGGCCACGATCACGTCGTAACGATCGCGGTAGCGGGTGTCGTTGTAGCCGTTGTCCTGGCTGTGGTAGGAGAAGAAATCGAGCGGTAGATCGTGCAGTTGCACATAGTCGAGAAACGGCTCCGCCCAGCCGACATTGTTGGCCAGCGCCGGGCCGCCGACACGCGCCTCGGGCACCGCCGCGCGGATGCCGCGCACCGCGTAGTCATACATGGTGAAATAGTCGTCGCGGCTGCCGCTGAAGAACTCGTCGTAGTCGGGTTCGTTCCAGACCTCGAAATAGTTGACGCCAAAGCGGGTGTTGAAATGGAGCGCCCACTGGTAGTTGAACTCCTGCCAGGCGTCGTAGTTGTCCGGTGGTCCCCAGGGGTCGTCGCCGAGGGCCTTGGGCATGTAGCAGTAGCCCAGATTGACCTGACTGCCCTGCCCGACGATCTCATAGACCATCAGATCGACCGTGGCGAATTGATAGGTCAGATCCGGCCAGGTGCCCTTGACCACGTCGAGCAGATAGCTGCCGAGCCAGGGGTAGGCGGTGAGCGGAGCAAACATCCGCACCAGGCTGCTGTTAATCTGGTCCAGGCGCCCCAGCGGCGGTCCCAGGCCGGCGCGGAAGGCATCGAAGATCGGGCGAATGTCGGGCGCGCCGCTCTGCGCGGCGTCGACCTCCACACTCTCGGCGGCGCGGGCGGCCGGTGCGGGGATCAGCGCGGCGCAGAGGGCAAGCGCGGCGAGCGGGCGCGGCGGGGAGAACGGCATGGTCGAGATTCCCCAGGGCTGGGAGGCGGAGGGATGCTACTCCGCCATGATAACGTCCAACCGGCATCTGCCCACCCCGGTTCTCGCCCGGCGCTCCGCTCTTCTGGGCCGTCTGCCGGTGCATTCCGCCCGGAGCGTTCCACCCGACTCCGCCCCTCACCCCCTCCCGGCGGGCGGATCCGCGACGCCGCGGCCGGGAGGACTGGAGTGGGCGAGGGGCGCCCCGCCGCGCGCGTAGGCGCCGAACACCAGCAGATCGAGCAGTCTCGCATAGAGAGCAAACGCGCGCGGCCGATGGCCGCCGCCGGCGGCGGTCGGCCACTGGGCGGCGAGGGCGCGCAGCCGCAACCAGAGCGGGGAGCGGGCCAGACCGTGGAGCGCGCCCCGCAGCAACCGCTCCGCGGGCGCGCGCAGAGGCGCGGATGCCGCGGCGGCGGCGCCGGCAGTCCCCACCGCGGAGAGATCGGCAACCCAGTGCAGTCTCATCTCCCGCGCGCGGCCGGGATGGAGTTGGATAACCCGCGGCAGCGAGGTGGCGCCGCATTCCACGCGCTTGGCCAGCCACTCCTCCAGGGTGTGGTGGTGCACGTGGTGCGGCACCGGCGCGCGCAGAGGACGGAAACGCACCCCCGCCTGCTCCTCCAGGCGAAAAGCCACCTCCATGTCCTCGAAGCCGTAACTCGAGAAGCCGCGATCGAATCCACCCACGCGCAGAAAGGCGGCCCGCGGCACGGCGGCGTTCTGCGTCACAAAATAGCGCGCCGGCACCACATCGCCGGTGACTTTGGCGATCCCCCGGCTGTCGATGTAGTGGAAATGGGGAGCATCCACCAGGCCGGGAGCGGTGACCACCCGGCCGATCACCCCCCAGCCTGGATTGGCGACCAGAATGCGGTAATGAGCCGCGAGCAGTTCCGGGGGCGCGACAATGTCGTCGTCGAGAAAGAGCAGCCATGCGCCGCGCGCGGCCTCCGCTCCCAGGTTGCGCGCGCCGGCCCGACCGAGATTGCGCGGCGCCGTCACCACCCGAACACCGCGCGTCGCGTCGGCGGCATGGCCGGCCAGCCACTCCCCGGTGCCGTCGCTGGAGGCATCATCCACAACCACGATCTCGCGCCGCGCGACCGGCAGGGTTTGCGTTTCAAGGGCGGCGAGGGTCTGTTGCAGAAGGGGCAGCTTGTTGTGGCTGGGGATCACCACGCTCAGCAGACCGGACTCGGCGACCGCGGCGCTCATGCCGGTGTCGCTTTCGCGGCGAGGCCCGGTGGCTCCGGCCGCCGGCTCTCCCGCGGCAGCGCGGGCAGCGCCACGGCGTCGGGCCAGGGGCCGCGACCGCTGATCAGGCGCCGAAAGAGTGTATCGACCCGCTCCATGTTGTGGTCGAATCCCGCATGCTCCACCGCCACCGCGCGGGCGGCCCGCCCGCAGCGAGCGCGCGCGGCGGGCGCGGTTGCAAAATACAGCATCGCCTCCGCCAGCGGCTCCACCGCGCGCGGCTCCACCGCCAGCCCGGAGCGCCCCGGCGTGATCCACTCCAGCGCCGACGGCAGACTGGAGACGATGATCGCGCAGCCGCAGGCCATCGCCTCCAGCAGACTCACCGCGGTGGCATCCACCGAAGGGACGCTGATGAACACGTCGCAGGCCTGGAGCGCGGTGGCGAACTCGGCGTGGGGGATGCGGCCGAGAAAGCGCGAGGTGGCCTCGATCCCCGCCTTTCGGGCAAGCGCCCAGAATGGCTCGGGATCGCCCTCGTAGCCGGAGAAGAGAAAGCGCGCCCGCGGCACCCGCTCCTGAACCCGCGCCGCGGCGGCGATCACCGCATCGATGTTGTAGTAGGGCTGGGTGAAAGAGCGCGGAGAGAAGAAGAGGAGATCCTCAGGCGCGAATCCCTGCCGGCGACGCCAGGCCGCCGCCGCGGCGGTTGCCCCTTCCGGGAGGGGCGAGAACCGCTCCAGATCCACCCCCCAGAGCACCCGGTAGGCGCGCGCCGGGTCCGCCCCCAGGCGCACCGCGGCGCGCAGAATGTCGGCGGAATCGCCGGTGAG
>JALXCG010000817.1 GCA_026991065.1 Gemmatimonadota bacterium
GCTGGGGGTCACGGTTGGGCTCCGGTTGTGTGGCCGCGCGCCAAAGCGTCCGCTCGGCCGGCTCTTTCGAGGTGTCGCTCATAATCCGCCAGGAGGCTGGGCCGCTGCCGAAACCAACGGGCCAGAGCGCTCTCTTCGGCCGGCGCGGCGGCGGCGCGCCCGGCGACCCAGCGGATCCCCCCGGCGCGCATGATCCGCAGCACCGGGTCCGGCTGTGCCAGGCGAAGTGTCGCCGCCAGGAGGTGGGGCCAGAGCGGCATCCAGACGCGCACCGGATCGGCCCACGATTCGACGCCGGCCAGCGCCTCGTCGAGTTCATCCACCGGCAGCGAGACCCAGTCGCCGGGCGGCAGGCGGTCGAGATATTCGGCAAAGCGCAACTCTTCCCGGGAACCCGGAGGCAGCACCAGCAGCGGGGGGCGGTCCGCGGGCGCCCCACCGGGAAGCGCGCCGGGGCGCCCACCCTCCACCTGGACCCGGTTCCAGGGGCGCATCTCCCAGGGGTGGCCGGCGGGCTGCGGCGTGCCGGCGCCTGGGGCGGTTGCTTGCGCCGCCGCGCGCTTCCCGCCGCGGACCGGGAAGAGTGGCGTCAACTGCTCCAGGATCTCGGCCGTGACGCGTTCGCGCGGCCGTGTTCCGTCGATGATGTGGAGTCCCTCGGCCGGCGCAATGACGCGGAACCCGCGACGGTATCGCGCCAGCGTGAACGGTTGTTCATCCAGCGTCGGCGCCGAAGAGCGCTGGTCAACCCGCGCCAGGCTCTCCGCCACCGGCAGATCGAGCAGGAAAGAGGCGCGGGGCCGCGGCAGCCGGGCGCAGATCTCCGCGACCCAGGGATCGCAGCCAAAGCGGGCCAGCGAAGCCGCCAGGTGGGTTGCCCGGTAGCGATCCCAGATGATGACCTGGATGCCGCGGGCGGCGGCCGCGGCGCTCTTGGCGGCGACCACCCGCACCGTGTCCTGTGCCTTGGCCTGCCGGCACCAGCGCCAGAAGGTCCGCTCTCCGGTTGGCTCCAGCGCCTTCATGATCGCCGTGATGCGGGCATAGAAAGGGCCGCTGCGACAGGCCTTGTGGACCTCGCTGCGATAACCGCGTCGCTCCAGCCAGTCCCGGATCGCGGCTGCCTGGGAGGACTTGCCGCTGCCATCGATCCCCTCCACCACGATGTGCATCAGCCCCTGCTCGTCGCCCGCCGCCGACTCCTCCGGCCCCGCCGCGGGGCGATCCCGCCCCAGAAAAACGTCGAGACGCGGATCGATGCCGGCTTCCCACAGCTCATACTCACGCAGCAGCAACCGGGCCCGGGGAGGATCCGCCCTGCGCAGGAGCGCCACCGCCTCGTCGACGGCCGAGCGCCCGCCGCCCGTCGCCCACCGCTCCGGCGGCGCCTTCGAAGCAGCCGGCCACGGTTCGATCGCGGGACCATCCACGGCCGCAAGGGCGGCCCGCAAAGCCGCGCGATAGGCGGCGCCCAGCGCATGGTCCGGCCCCACAAGCAGGCGTTTCGCCCCCGCGCAACGCGCGACCAGCGCGGCGCAATCGAGCCCCTCGGCGACCACATCCACCAGCGCGGCCGGGTGGCCGATCCGGCGCAACCACTCACGCTCCGCCCGGTCCCGTTCCGCGGCTCCGGGCAGAAGTTCGGTCCAGCGCGGCAGCGGCATGCGCAGCACCAGGGTGGGGGAGTCGGGCGCCGCGCCCATCGCAGATTCCGGAACATCAGTTCGTGAGTCCAGGTAAGAGACTCTTCGAGAAAAACATCTTCGATGCCCCACCCGCTCCAGCGCGCCTCCAGGGCCGTCGCGCGGCGGTCCAGCGCGGAGGCCGGCGCCGCGTCACCGGCGGCGGGGAATTTCCCCCCCGGTTCCCCCCGCAACTCCTCGGGCAACTGCGCGGCGTCCAGCTCGCGGGCGCGAAAACCGAGTTCCGCCAGCGCCTTCAGCAGCGCCCGGCGCACCCGCGGCGCACCCCCGGGCAGCAGCCAGGCGTCTCCGCCCCGCGCCGCTCCGTCCAGATTGCGCAGATCGCCGATGGTTGCGACCTCCATCTCCACATCGACCACCCGCGCCGGTCGGCCCGAGCGCGCCAGCCGCTCCTGGAACCGCGCCGCCCGCGCCCGCGCCCGCGCCCGCACTGTGGCCCCGGTGCTCGCCGAGGCCGCATCAAGAAACGGCGGAATGACCACCCATCCGGCTTTCGTGCTCACCACCAGCGCTCCTCCGGCGGCTCTCTGAGCACGATACCCCGCAGAAAATCCGTTGCCTTTTCCACCCCCTCATCGCGGCTGATGGCCGGATCCTCGTGCTCAATCGAGAGCACGCCGCGATAACCGGCCAGTTGCAGCTCGGTCACCAGGCGGCGCCAGGGCAGATCGCCCCAGCCGGGGATGCGAAACCGCACCCCGCGATCCGGGCGTGACCAGGGGCCGTGCGCCTGCCAGCCGGAGCGGGCGAGATTGTGCGGCACCAACTCGAGATCCTTGGCATGGACGTGGTAGACACGCGCGCCCAGATGCTGCACAAACGCGCACGGGTCCACCCCGGCCAGGGCCAGATTGGCCGGATCCAGATTGAAGCCCCACTCCGGGCGGTGACCGAGCGCCTCGGTCAACACCTCGGCGGTCTCCAGGTTATGCGCCAACTGCTTTGGGTGGGGTTCATGCGCCAGGCGCACGCCCAGGCGCCCGAACTCATCGAGGATCGGCGACCAGGTCTCCACGAATTCCGGAACCATCCGCTCCCAGCCCTCCGGATCCGGCCAGGGGAAATAGCGTGACCAGTCGGCGCAGCCGACAAAGGCGATCACGGTCTCTACCCCCAACTCCGCCGCCGCCCGGGCCGTATCCAGCAGCTTCGCTTTGCCGAAAGCGACCTTCTGCTCCGCGCTGCCGGTGTGTATCCGATCGCTGTCTTGATGATGCGGGCCCCCGATCAACTGGGCTTCGGCATGGTTGCCGAGCGCGCTGATGAGCAGGCCGCGAGATTCCACTTCGCGACGGACCCGCGCCGCGCGGCCCGGCAGCAACAGAGTTGCCGCCGGCGTGAAAGGGTCGCCGCTCTCGGCGTTGAGTTCGATCGCGTCGAGATGCAACTCCGCCGCCCGATCGAGCGCGGCGGCGAAATCTCTGTCTCCAAACACCGCGAGGTTCAGTCCCAGCTTCATCTCAACCCATTCTGACGCTTGGCCGAATCGCCGGCCTTCCCGGAGCCGCCGCCGGAGCGCCCCATCGATCGATA
>JALXCG010000818.1 GCA_026991065.1 Gemmatimonadota bacterium
CAATCGCCCTCTTGCCGCTCAGATCCAGTTGCAAGGCCGCTCTCCTTTCCGCCGCCACCCGCAACAGAACCTTCCCGTCGCAGTTTCAGCAGCGGGGAAGATTAGCATGGCCGCCGCAACCGGGTCGCTCAGCCCCGCCCGGTTCAGTTCCGCCGCCGCGCCGCGCGCACCCGCGCCAGCCCTTCCGCCACCAGCGGAAAGAGCTGATTCAACAGAATCGGCTTGCGCAGCACCGCAATCGGCAGCAGCCGCTCGCTCCCACACCCGAGGAAAGCCGCCTCCATCCCATCCAGCAGCGAGCCGGTAATCATGATCACCGCCACCGGCTCCCCCTCCTCCGCCGCCAACTCCCCCGCAAAATCCAACCCGCGCACCCCGGGCATGAAATGATCGAGCAGAATCAGTTCAATCCGCGCGCCCCGCTCCCGCAGCAGCCGCCGCGCCGCGGACACATCCTTCGCACCAAAGGCTCCGGCAATCTCCTCGTGCACCCCCAGGGCCTCGACCAACAGCTCACGCACCGCATCGTGATCATCGACCACGAGCACCTCACCCTGCATTTTGCCATTGCGGTTCGCCATCATTCGGTCCAGAAAGCACATCGGTGGCGGCTCGATCGCAACAGCCCGCCACGATCACGGCCGAAATCCCCCGGCGGCACATATATACCGGAACCTGGGAGTAGCGCAAGCTCGCCGAGCCAATGCGGATATTTTCCGGGACAGCAGCGCGCGGTTCCATTGCATCAATCGTCCAAACATCGACAAGAAAACCACCTCGAAGGCCCCACAGTACTCTTTTTGGACATTCCGCCCACAATCACTTCACCCGAGTTTCCTTTTTTGTTTTTTGTGTGCACCGCTCCGGCGGAGCCCTCCCCACCAACGCTCCACGTTTCGCAGCAACCCGCCGCATCCAAACGCCGGGATCCGGCCGAAGCCGCTCTCCGCCACACACCCCGCGCCCGGCTCCACAGCGCCGCTCCTCAGCCGAGTGCGCCCTCCTCGCGATCACTGCTCTCCCCCAGCACAACCAGTCTTTCCAGACAACCCAGAAGAATGAACGCGAGTGCGAAATCATAGATCGATGAGTTGAGATCGATAAACAGGCCGGAGGTCGCGAACACCGCAATCCCGGCAACAATCACCGCCACGCGCAGGCGCCGGGGATGATCCGGCGGCAACCGTCGAATCTGGCGAATCGCCCGCCGCATCGGCCGGAAAAAGCCGATCATGATCAGCAGCACACAGGGCAGGCCGGAATCCACCGCAATCGTCAGATAGGTATTGTGGCTGGAGAGGTTGTCGGGACTGCCGAAGATCGATTCATAATTCCGGTGCTGATAGCGGTAGCCCCCCACGCCAAAACCGGTCAGGGGAGCCTGTTCGACCATCCGTATCCCCCGGTCCGCCAGGGCCAGACGGCTGTAGGCAGTAGCTTCGGTGGTCATTCGTGAGGCGACATCGTGGCGATGCGCGCCAAGCGTCAGCACCAGGACGGCGGAGATCAGAGCCAGCAGGGCGGCCGAAGCCACCACGGTGCGCCCGCGAGCAGCGAGAATCGAAAAAAGCATGAAGCCGACCGCCGCCGCCAGCCACGCCCCGCGGGTAAACGAGACGATGACGCCGATCAGGCAGAGCACAAAAGCGGCATGCCACACCCGGCGATGACGGCGCAGGCTGATGCGGCTGAGCGCAACCAGCATGGCAATCCCCATATTGGCGCCGAAAGAGGCGGGGTTCATGTAGGGACCGGCCCCCCGGCGCACCCCCTCTGATTCCCACACGTTGTAGTTGGCGTGGCCGCCCAGGTAGATCAGGATGCCCTGGTCGAGTTGCAGCACCACTTCCAGGATGCCGAAGAGCGCGGCCACCGAGGCCACGACCAGAATCGCCTTGAGCAACCGATCGGCATCGTGTTCGCTGGTGGTGGCCTGAAGGGTGAACCAGTAGAGAATGCAGGGCACCCACACCCCGTCCATCAGGGGTAGAAACGCTTCACTTTGGGGCAGGGTGGAGCGCAGTCCCGAGAGGGTGCGGAGCACCAGAAACAGAGCAATCGGCCAGTAGGTGGTCCAGGCGATCGGCCGCGCGGCTTGGTCCCGGTGGCGCACCTCCCGCAGCAGCACCAGGAGCACCAGGGCAAGCGCCAGGCCCCTGCCGGCGGTGAGGTCGGGGATGCCGGCGGGCAACTCGAGCTTGAAGTAGAACTGGAGAAAAGGAACCGTGCTGAACCAGAGAATAATGCTGGTGATCGGCGAAGCACCCAGCAGGGCCAGGAGCAGTGCGGGAGCGGCGAACACCAGCACAAAGGGCTGAATCGCGGAGACCGCGACCGCGTAACCGGCAATCGCGGTAAGCAGAAGAAGAAGCGGCACCTGCCAGCGAACCGTGGGGCGTCCGGTCAGTGTGGCTGTGGTCACGCGCGCGGTTCCGTGGCGAGAGGGGTGCGGGGACGGAGATCGATGGCGCTGGCTCGCCACATCCCCACAAGCGAATCCAGGGGACCGCGCACCCAACCATAGAGGGCGGTCCATTGCAGAGCGCGCAGGGGACCGCCGGTCAGCAGCCCCAGAGTCATGATCCAGAGCCAGGTCACGTAGCCCGCTGAAGTTTCCCGCCACAGCGCCACCACCCAAACGCGCCAGCCATACCGCCGCGGCGGAATCCCGCCGCCGGCGGGGTCGGCCGCCGCACGCAGAGCGGACAGAGATGGATCGATCAGGCGAACGCGCTGCAGCCGCAGCAGCGAAAGAAAGAGAAAAGCGGTGAGCGCGGCCCCGGCCCAGATCCAGATCGCGGCGCCCTCGGCGGCCGTGGCAGTGGCCGGAAGTTTCCGCATGGCGCCCAGGCCAAACGCGGCAAAAACCAGAATCGCCTGGGTCTTGTCGAGAACCACCTCCATCCAGGCACCGCGCAGCGAAGACTCATTGCGGTAACGGGCCACCTCACCGTCGGTGTAGTCGAGGAGCATCGAGAGGTGCAGCAGCAGAACGGCCACGATCCGGCGATCGGCAACGATCGCCGCGGCGCCTCCCGCACCACAGGCGAACGCCAGCCAACTCACCGCGTCGGCGCTCATCCAGGCGAGCAGCGGCGCTAGGCGCATGGCCGGCACGCGGTAGAGCGCCTTGAGCAATAGATAGTGGTTGTGGGGGAAGTCGCGGACATCGACCCGAAAACGGCCCATGCAATGCCATCCGTCGTGGAGATGAGGTTCCGCGGCG
>JALXCG010000819.1 GCA_026991065.1 Gemmatimonadota bacterium
ACCGCCTGGCGGGACTCCCCGGCTTATTCCAGCGGGCCGGAGCGGGGAGCGATGCGGCGGCGACAGTGACCGGAGCGGGCGCGGCTCCGGCCGGCAATCTGCTGCCGGCGGAGCGCGGTGGGGGCGGCAGCGGCGCGGGCGGTGCAGTGAAAAAAAATAACGCCTCAGGAGAGCCCCTGCCCCATGAAGGGGTCCACATCGCGGCCGATCTGGGTGCCCAGGGTGTCCAACTCCCGCTCCAGGCGGTGGATGTTGTCGAGCAAGAGTTGCCCCAGGGGACGTTCGGCACTGCCGAGGCGATCGAGGAGCAGGGCGCCGCAATCGTTGGACTCGGTGACCAGGCGGCGGGCACGGCGAATCGTGGCGGCCAACTGGTCGAGGTCGACGGGGGGCGATTGGGAGGCGGCGGCGGATGGCGCCGGCAGATCGCGCTGCTCCTGCTGCAGGCGGCGGCGGGAGTTTTCGAGGTGGGCGATGCGGTCGAGAAGATCGGTGGTGGTGCGCTTGAGCTGCTCGGTGAGCTGCGCCTGGGCGATCTGCAGGCGGTGACTCTGGATCACATCGCCGAGACGCTGCTCGAAGAGATCGAGATTGAGCGGCTTCCAGTGCAGGTCGTGAGCCCCGGCGCGCAGGGCCGCCACCGGATCGAGCGCGGGGTCGGGACCGGCGATCACGACCAGGGCGACCGCCGGCTCCTCCGCGTTCAAGCCGGCGATCAGGGCGATCGGGTCGTCGGCGCCGTCGAGATCGAGAATCGCCGCCGCCGGTTCTTCGAGATGGACCTGCTGATACAACTCGTCGGCGCGGTCGACCACCAGCGGATCGAAATCGGCGTTGGCCAGGCGCCGCTGCAGGGTGCGGCGGTCACGGTCGGCGGGCGCATAGAGGATCACCTTGTCGCGATGCGGGTGCGGGGCCGGTTCGGGGCCGCGTTTCTCACCGAGGGAGATCTGCACCGCTTCGAGCAGGGCGTTGGCGCGGAAGGGGCGGGAGATGAAGGCGTCGGGCTTGAGCAGAAAATGGTCGGCGCCAAGGTCGAGCGCGCGGCGGCGGTCGAGGTCGGAAACGTAGATGGCCGAGAGCAGAATCACCGGGATTGTTCGCAGCTCCCGCTCGCGCTTCATGATCTCCAGGATCACGTAGCCATCCCTGCGCGGCAGCAGGATGTCGGTGATGACCAGGTCGGGCAGATGCAGGCGCACCTTGTCGAGCCCCGCGTCACCGTCGGCGGCCGGGATCAAGTCGTAGCGTTCGGCGTTGAGGATGGTGCTGATCAGGCGCTGGGTTTTGGGGTCGTCCTCAATGACGACGATCTTCTTCTTGCGCATGGGCGGAAGGATCCCCCGCGCCGGGATTCGGGGCGCCGGCGGAGGCGGGTGGAATGGGAATGGCGAGAGCCACACTCTAGCGAGTTTACTTAATCTCTCCTAGCCCGCACCGCCTGCACCTCTGCGCGCACGCGGCGCACGAACTCCCGGGTGTCGATCGGTTTGGAGATGTAGTCGTCGCAGCCGGCGGCGATGAAGCGCTCGCGGTCGCCCGGCATGGCGTGCGCGGTCAGGGCGATCACCCGGGTCGCGGCCAGGTCACGGTTGGTGCGCAGGCGGCGCACCACATCGACGCCGCTGAGGGTCGGCAGTTGCATGTCGAGCAGGATCAGGCGGGGTCGCAGGCCTTCATCGAGAAGCCAGGCCAGGGCTTCGACCCCGCTGGCGGCCAGACGCGCGGAGAGCCCGGCGTTGGCGATCAGCATCTGAAAAAGGCGGCCCGACTCCTCGCTGTCCTCGACCACCAGAACATCCACTCTCTTGTCCACTTATCCTCCTATGACGCGATGTCGCGGCCGCTCGCAGCGGGCGACCACGGCGACGATCCGGGACTCCATTGCGGCGTCGACCTGCACCACCGCCTCGACCGTGGGGGGAAGCGCGCGGCGCTGCTCCGGGGAGATCGGGCGGCGGGCAAGCAGCAGCAGCGGCCAGGTGGCGGGGAGATCAGGCGGCAGAACAGACCCGGGCGGAGAGGGAGGCGGGACCGGGGTTGCGGCCCTGGCCGAGGTCGGAGCGGGATCTGCGCCGAGATCGAAGATGCAGAGGTCCGGCGTCGGCAGTTTCCCGGCCGGCGGCCACTTGGCGCTGACCGACAGGTTCCAGGCGGGGCGGTTCAGGGTCGCTTCGAGGCGCCCGCAGAGTTCCGCATCGCCCGAAACAATCAGAATCTCGCGCGGGCGCCAGGGTTCGGCATCGCCCAGCGCCGCCAGCAGCCGGCTGATGTCGGCTGGATAGGGGAAGGAGCCGACCAGCCCGAGTCCCGGCTCCGGCTCGTCGGTGGCGGATCGCAAAACGCCGAAAACCGGAATGGCGGAGAGTTCCGGGTCGTTCTTGAGACGCTGCATCAGGAAAAAGAGATCGACATTGGCCAGGCTGGTGTCGAGAACGATCGCCAGAGGGTGGTGGCGCTGGGCCAGGGCCGCCACGTCGTCGGCCTGATCGGTGGCGATGGCGAGAAATCCGCGCTCTTCGACCACGCGCCGCAATCCCTCCAGGAGAATCCGCTCATCTTCGACCAGGAGCAGCGGCTTGGGGGTGTCGAGGGTGGGGCGCGCGCGCAGTTGCGGTCCCGGGTCGGAGGCGGCGAGCACCAGGTAAAAGGAGGCGCCCTCACCGACCCGGGACTCGACACCGATGATGCCGTGGTTGAGTTCGACGAAGCGCTTGGAGAGTGCCAGGCCGAGGCCGGACCCCTGATATTCGCGGGTGTAGGAGCCGTCGACCTGGCGGAATTCGCCGAAGATCACCTTCTGATCGGCCGGCGCAATGCCGATGCCGGTGTCGGTCACGCTGATGGAGACCAGCGCGGGAGAGAGAGCGGAGGCGATCCGCTCCTCGTACTCGAGGGTTTCCCGCTTCGACGCGGGCCGCGCGTGGAGCAGAATGCGGCCCCGGTCGGCGGTGAACTTGACCGCGTTGCCCACCAGGTTGAGCAGGATCTGCTTGAGCATGCCGCGATCGGCGAAAACCCGCTCGGCCCGGGGCGAGATGCTGTAGGAGAAGTCGAGATGCTTGCGCCGCATCAGTCCGGCAACGGTCGATTCGATCTCGGCGAAAAGAGCGTCGAGATCGACCAGGACCGGGGCCGGCTCCATCCGTCCGGATTCGATTCGGGAGAGGTCGAGCAGTTGATTGATCAGTTGGAGCAGATGTTTGCCGCTGGAGAGGACATCCTC
>JALXCG010000820.1 GCA_026991065.1 Gemmatimonadota bacterium
CCAGAAAGCCGCCCGGCCGCGCGGAACCAGGCCGCTCCACAGGGCCGCCTGGGCGCCCACATTGACCGCGTGGGTCGATGGAAAGGAGCGGGTCCCGCTCATCCCCAGCAGAAAGCGACCGTGGGGAAAAACCTGCTGCACTCCGTCGCTGAAATAGCGGGGATTGCAGGGGCGTGGACGATCGAAAAGCGGCTTCAGCAGCCGGTGCGAAGCGGCGTCGGTCAGGGCGAAGGTGAGCAGCGCCAGCGCCACGCAGGCGAGCGCGAAGCGGCGATCGCGGGCGCGCAGCAGAAAGCTCCCGAGCCCCGCCGCCAGCAGCAGCAGCAGGGTGTTCGAATCGGTGATCCAGCACATCAGCGGATCGAGCCAGGCGCGGCCGGCCGCCCCATTGCCGAGACGAAAAAGAGTGTGGTCGAGCGCGCGCAGCGATTCCGGCAGGTGCATGGCTCATTATCGCTTTGCTGCTCTGCGATCACAACCCCGGCGAAACCCCGCCGCTCCCGCCGCCGTAAGGAGGCCAGCTCAGGCACTCTCTTCCCATCCGCGAAAGCTTCTCTTCATGCTGCTCCTCCCACTTTTGCGCGGCCGGTCTCCGCGCTGCTCGCCCCGCATTCCGCGTTGTCAGCCCGTCGGTCGCTCCGCGCTGCTCTGCCTGATCACCCTGTTGCTGGCGACCGCCGGCTGCAACCGGGATTCGACCAAGAGCGCCGAGGGCGCGCAGGATGCCGACAGAGATCCGCCGGTGACGGTGGCGGTTACCACCCCGCGGCGGGCCCCGATCGACCGCTTCATCCCCGCCTCCGGCACCCTCGATCCGGTGCGCAGCGCGCTCCTCATCACCGAGATCGGCGGCCCGTTGCGCCGGGTCACTGTCGCCGAGGGGGAGCGGGTGACGGCCGGGGAGACCATCGCCTGCGTCGACGACACCGATCTGCAACTGCAACTGCGCCGCGCGCGCCTGGTCGCCGCCCGCGACCAGCAGAATCTGGAGCGGCTGCGCTCGCTCTTCGAGCGTGAGCTGGTGGCCAAGGAGGAGTTCGAAACCGCCCGCAACCGGGCTCGCATCAGCGCCATCGATCGCGACATCGCGGCCCGGCAGGCGGCCCGCGCCTGCCTCGCCGCGCCCTTCTCCGGGGTGATCGCCGAACTCCTTCTGCGCACCGGCGAAACCGCCGTTCCCGGCGCCGCAGTCGCCCGCCTCCTGGCCGATGATCCGCTCTGGCTGCAGCTCTATCTGCCCGCCGCGGATGCCGGAGCGCTGCGCCCGGGGCAGCCGGTGCGGGTGCAGATCCCGGCCGCCGACAGCACCTGGCGCGCCGCCCCGATCCGGCGCATCGGCAGCGTGGTGGATGCCGCCACCGGCACCATCAAGGTCACGGTCGAACTGCCCAACCCGGAGCATGAGCTGCGTGCCGGGGCCTTCGCCCGGGCGCGGGTGATCACCGGCCGGCGCGAGGATGTGCTGCAGATCCCGCGCAATGCCATCCTCTATGAAGGGCGCGCTCCTTTTGTCTACTGTGTTCAGGCTGACACGGTCATTCAGCGCACCCTGGAGGTGGGCTGGAGCGCCGCCGGCTGGACCGAGGTCCGCGCCGGTCTCGACCCGGACGCGGCGGTGATCACGCTCGGGCAGGGGGCGCTGCAGCCGGGCGATCGGGTGCGCGTAGTGCCACCGGCGGCTGCTCCGCCCGCGGCCGCGTCGCCGGTTGCCGCCGATTCGGCAACCACCGAGCCTGCCGGAGGGAATCCCGCGTGATCCGTTTCGCCATCGACCATCCGGTCACGGTCGGCATGGTCACCCTGGCGGTGGCGCTCTTCGGCGTCCTCGCCGCGCTGCGCATGCCGGTCGACCTCTTGCCGCCGATCGCCGAGCCCACCCTCACCCTGCGCGCCGAACTCGCCGGCGCCGCCCCGGCCGAGGTGGAGGAGGTGCTGACGCGCCCGCTGGAGGAGGCGGTGGGGGTGATCAGTGGCGTCGAGCGGGTGGTGAGTCGCTCGCTGCCCGGCCGCGTGGAGCTGCAGCTTTCCTTTAATTGGGGGCGCAATCTCGACTTCGCCGCGCTTGATGTGCGCGAACAACTCGATCGGGTGCGCCTGCCGGAGGGGGCCACCCGGCCGGTGGTGCTGCGCTACGACCCCAATCTGGATCCGATCCTGCGCCTCGGGCTGGTCGCCGGCGCCGGCGCGGAGCGCGGCGAAGCAGGGGCCGAGGCGCTGCGGAGCGCGGCTGAGCAGATCCTGGAACGCAACCTGGAGAGTGTTGAGGGGGTGGCCGCGGTGCGCGTTCTCGGCGGCGAAGCGGAAGAGATCGTGGTCGCCCTGGATCAGGATGCACTCTTTCGCGCCGGGCTCGACGCCGAGGCGGTGCGCGCGCGCCTCGCCGGCGAAAACATCAATCGCGCCGGTGGCGCGCTGCTGGTCGGCGATACCCGTTTCCTGGTGCGGGTGCTGAATCGCTACCGCAGCGCCGCCGAACTCGCCGCCATGGTGCTGACCACCGCCGCCGATGGACGTCAGGTGCATCTGGGCGATGTCGCCCGGGTGGAGCGGGTGGCGCGCGAGCGCGAGGTGATCACTCACATCGATGGCCGTGACGCGGTGGAGCTGGCGGTCTACCGCGAAGGGGACGCCAACACGGTCGCGGTGGCGCGCCGGGTTGCCGCCCGCCTGGCGAGCGTGAAGAAACGGCTGCCGGCGGGAATGGAGCTGGTCACCCTGGCCGACCAGAGCCGCTTCATCGCCGCTTCCGCCCGCGAAGTCGTGAACACCGCGCTCTACGGCGGCGTGCTGGCGGTACTGGTGCTTTTTCTCTTTCTGCGCGACCTGCGCAGCACCGCCGTGGTGGCGGTCTCGATCCCGGTCTCGGTGCTCTTCGCCCTGCTGCTGCTGCAGCGCTTCGGGGTCTCCATCAACATCATCTCACTCGGCGGTCTGGCCCTGGGCATGGGGATGGTGGTGGACAGCTCGATCGTGGTCCTGGAAGCGGTCGCCCGGCGCCGCGAAGCGGGGGAGGAGCAGCGCCGGGCCGCTGCCCGCGGCAGCCGCGAGGTCGCCGCGGCGGTGATCGCCTCCACACTCACCACCTGCGCGGTCTTCTTCCCCATCGTCTTTGTCGCCGGTCTTGCCGGGGCGCTCTTCCGTGACCTGGCGCTGGCGGTCGGTGCGGCCCTCACCGGCTCACTGCTGGTGGCGCTCACCCTGATCCCCATGCTCCTGGCCGGGGGG
>JALXCG010000821.1 GCA_026991065.1 Gemmatimonadota bacterium
CTGCCTTGCGCCACCGCGCCGCGGTGTTGACCCTCGCCGTGGTGACCTTCGGCGCGGCCTGGGCGGGTGCCCGCTGGGGGCTCGGCACCGAACTGATTCCGGAGCTGGCCCAGGGGACCTTCGACCTGGATCTGCACCTGGCCGATGGCACCCCGATCGCCACCACCGCCCGGGTCAGCGCCGGTTTGGAGCGGCGGATCCGCGGGATCGACGGGGTGGAGCGGGTGGCCGCGGTGATCGGTGGCGGCGACAGCGATGCCCTGGAGCGCGGTAGCCGCACCTCGGCCGACGCCCGGATCGGGGTGGTGACCCGGGTCGACCGGCGCGGACAGGAGCGGGTGATGGAAACGGCGCGCAGCTTCGCCGCGGAACTCCCCAATCTGGTCTTCGAGATCCGCCGGCCCACCCTCTTCAGCTTCGAAGCACCGGTGGAGGTGGAGGTCTATGGCCACGACCTGGAGGCGCTGGAGAGTTGCGCCGCGGCGATTGCCGCCCGCCTGCGCCCGCTCTCCACGCTGCGCGACCTCACCCTCTCGACCCGCGCGGGCAGCCCCGAGGCGGTGGTGCATTTCGATCCCCTGGCGCTGGCCCGCGCCGGGCTCTCGCCGGAGCAGGCGGCGACTTTGGTGCGCAATCGCCTGCTCGGCGTGGTGGCGACCCGCGTGCAGCAGGGCGAAGAGATGATCGATGTGCGGGTCCGCGGCAGCGCGGCCGATCGCCGCCATCTCGCCGCACTGGGCGAGATGATCCTCAACCCGGGCGGGGAGAAGCCGTTGCGGTTGCGCTCGGTGGCCCGGATCGAAGCCGCGCTCGGCCCGAGCGAGATCCGCCGCATCGGTCAGGAGCGGGCGATCGTGGTGCGCGCCGAACTCGCCGGCGGCAGTGATCTCTCGGCCGCGCTGCTGCAGGTGGAGCAGGCGCTGGCGGATTATCTGCCGCCGGCCGGAGTGCGTTTCGCGGTCGGCGGGCAGACCCGCGCCATGAGCGCTTCATTCGACTCGTTGCGGTTCGCGTTTCTGCTCGCGCTTTTCCTGGTCTACCTGGTGATGGCCGGGCAGTTCGAGTCGCTGCTCCATCCTCTGGTGATCCTCTTCACAGTGCCGCTCGGCGCCATCGGCGTGGTCGCCGCGCTCGCCCTGACCGGCACCACCATCGATGTGGTGGTGCTGATCGGTGTGGTGATGCTGGCCGGAATCGTGGTCAACAACTCCATCGTCCTGGTCGACGCGGTCAATCAGCGGCGCGTCGCCGGGGTCGATCGCCGGGCGGCACTGCTGGCGGCGGGCGAAGCGCGGTTGCGGCCGATTCTCATGACCACCGCGACCACCGTGCTGGGACTGGTGCCGATGGCGCTCGGCTGGGGCGAAGGGGGGGAGCTGCGGGCGCCGCTGGCGATCACCGTCACCGGCGGCCTGCTGGCTTCGACCGTGGTTTCTTTGCTGGTGGTGCCGGTGCTCTATGATGTTCTCGACCGCCTCGGCCGGCGCGCCCCCCGGGTGGGTGAAGCGGCGCCGGCGGCGACCGAGCCCGCGTCATGAAGACCCTGCTGGCGCGACCGGTGAGCGTCGCCATGGCGTTTCTCTGTGTCGTCGTGCTCGGCCTCCTCGCGCTGCGGCGTCTGCCGCTGGCGTTTCTGCCGGGGATCGACTGGCCCGAGATCTACATCCTGGTGCCGGTGCACGACTCGCTGCCGTCGGAGGTCGCCGAGCGCATCGTCGACCCGCTGGAGGAGGCCCTGGGCACCCTGCCGGGGGTGCGCGAGATGCGCTCGCGGGCGCGCGGCGACGGTGCACAGATCACACTCGCTTTCGATTGGGATCAATCGATCGACCTGGCGCGATTGGAGGTGCGGGAAAAGCTGGAGCGCGCCCGGGCCCTGCTGCCGGAGGAGGTGCGCGAGATTCTGGTCTACAGCGCCAACATCGCCACCGACCTGCCGGTGCTGGAGGTGCGCCTCTCTTCGCGCGGCCCCGATCTCGCCGAATCCTTCGATCTGCTGCAGACCCACATCGTCCGCCGCCTCGCGCGCCTGCCCGGGGTCGCCCGGGTGGAACTTTACGGTGTCTCGCGGCCGGAAGTGCGCGTCGACCTCGATCTGGACAAGGTGCGCGAACACGGCATCGACATCGGCGCCCTGGTCACCCGCATCGATGCCGCCACCGGAGCGGCGACGCTGGGGCGGGTGGTGGAGGATGGGCGCTCGCTGGCGGTTCGTTCCGTGGCGGTGGTGCACTCCCCGGCCGAGCTGGCGGCGCTGCCGCTGGCCGGTGGCGACATCACGCTGGGGCAGGTCGCGAAGGTGCGCCGGGTGGAACCGGCGGAGCCGTGGCGGCGTCACCTCAATCGCACCTACGCGGTCGGCATTGCGGTGCTCAAGGAGTCATCCGCCAACACGGTTGCGGTGGCCCGTGCCGCTTCCGCCGAGCTGGCGGAGATCGCCGCCGATCCGGCGCTTGAGGGCATCGACCTCTTCGCGATGAACGACCAGTCGAAAGAGATTCTCGACGCCATCTCCGGCCTGCGCTCGGCCGGCTTTTGGGGCGCGCTCCTGGCGATTCTGGTGCTTTGGCTCTTCTTGCGCCGCCTGGATGCCACCTTCATCGTCGCCCTGGCGATCCCCTTCTCGCTCATCATCGCGTGCGGGGCGCTCTATTTCCTCGGCAAGACGCTCAATGTGCTGGTGATGATGGGGTTGATGCTCGGGGTCGGGATGCTGGTCGACAACTCCGTGGTGGTGATGGAATCGATCTCGCGGCGGTTGGCCCGGGGTGAACCACCTGCCGTTGCCGCGGAGCGGGGCGCGCGGGAGGTGGCGCGCGCGGTCTTCGCCTCCACGCTGACCTCGGTGATCATTTTTCTCCCCTTCGTTTTCGGCCGCAAGACCGATCTCGGGGTCTGGCTCGAGGATGTCGCGATCGCCTTGACGCTCACCCTGGTTGCGTCGCTGCTGGTCTCTCTCACCCTGATCCCACTGCTTGCCACCCGCCTGCGGCGCTCCGGGGCGGAAGACGCCGCCCGCGCGAGCGCGGCAGCGCGCCCCAACCGCCTGGAACAGCTCTACGGGCGCCTCCTGGGGGCCACGTTGGCGCACCGCTGGCGCAGCTTCCTGGTCCTTCCGCTGCTCATTCTGGCCGTGGTCGCACCCCCCAAATGGCTCGGGCTGAAGCAGGATCTCGATCGCGAGATCGCCCTCGACTTCCTGG
>JALXCG010000822.1 GCA_026991065.1 Gemmatimonadota bacterium
AACGTCGTCTTCCTGGAGGGCATGTTGCTGGCCTTCCCCGTGCGCTCGCTGACAGGGGTATACCGGCTGGTCACCTCGCCCATGCTCATCGAGCGTCTGCGACGAGTCATGCGGGCCCTGGGGCGGGAGCTACCCGACAACTTTGTCTGTCCGGTGCCGGGTGATGGGCAGGTTCTGCTGCCCACCGGCCAGAGCGGTCCGGTGAGCCTGGAAGACCTCGTGTTCCCGCCGGACCGCTGCTCCAGCAGTGAGGCAGTCGAACACCTGGCCACCGCCCTGGGGCGTTTCATGTCGCATCAGGCTGAAGATGGCGACCGCGTCGCTGTTGCTGAGCGCCTGGTGGTGGTTGGAGACCAGGACCTCCAGGACCTGGCGCGACGCGGCACTGCGGTCAACGCCCGCATCGTGCTCAACCACGACAACAAGACCAGCGACAATCTGTGGTACGAAGAGACCCTGCCCCCCGACACCCTCTTCGCCGTCGTCATGGCGGACCGGCCCGGCAGCAAAGGAGATCCCACGGATCAACTCAAGGAAGCCCTGAACAAGCACGCACAAGTGGTGAATAACCAACGCTACGGCCAGCTCGGCGGCAATGTCACCGTCGGCCAGGGGCTGGTGCGCTGGACCATCGGCGTGGAGGTGGCATCATGAGCCGCGCGTTGCCGGATGCGAGGGCGTCATTCCTTTTGCACGAGGATCGTGTGGGGTATGTCAAGAAACTCGTCGATCCCCTGAAGGATGCGCCCCTGCGGGTGCGCCGCCTGGGCCTGCCTCTGGCCGTGGCCACCTGGTCCCGCGAGGGCCACGACCGCCTTGTCCGGCTGCTGGCGGAATGGCTCTTCAAGGAGTGGGGAATGGTGCGCGCCGGATCGGTGCCCCAAGGCGCGGCCTCCTTTCTGGACCGCCTGATGGACGAGGACGAGTCCTCACCCGCACTGCGCTCCGCCATGGAGGTCGAGGCTGAGGAGCTGCTGCAAGCGGCCAAGCTGATCTCCGGCGCCCTGACGGGAGTGACCAATGGCTGAGATCTTGTTTCGGGCGAAGGCGGGTACCACACTGCCAGATCCACTGCAAACCGGCCACCCGGGGTTGCTCTTTGAGCGCTTTCCCCAACTGCTCTCCAGGAGGGGAGAGCACTACCAAATCGCTCCGAAGGCGCGGAGCAAATGGCTGAGGGACTTCCAACGGCTCCGCTTCAAGGAGAGCAACAAGGAAATGGTCAGGCTCCTCCTCCGCCACCACGCCCGAATGGACGCGGTGCTCGCGGCGTTCGGAGGTGAGAAACGCATGTTCGACACGGTTGGGCGCCTGGCCATCGGCCTGGGCAACCCCAGCGCAGGCGACATCGGTTTCTCCCTGGACCACGCCACGGGCATGCCGGTGATCCCCGGCAGTTCGGTCAAGGGCCTGGCACTGGCGGGCGCCCGGCTGCTCGGGGAGGAACGCGCTGCGCGACGGCCGCTGGGCGCGGGCCCCGAGCCCGGCCAGCCCGACACCGCAAGCAGCGGTGTGATCGCGTTTCTCGACGCATTGCCTGTGCCCAACACCAGAAACGGGCCGTTCGAGATCGACATCATCACCCGCCATCACGATCCCGAAGCGCTCACCAGGCAGAAAACTCCTCTGGACGCCGACGAGCCGAACCCAGTGCACTTCCTGGTGGTGCGCAGCGAAGTGCGCTTCATTTTTCGGCTGCTGCCCCTGGCAGATGCCACCTCGGCCAATCTCGCGGACGCATGGCGTTGGCTCAGCGCAGCCGTGGCCGACCTGGGCGCCGGAGGCAAGACCGCGGTGGGCTACGGTGAGATGCAACCAGTGGAAGAGTCGGAAGCGACGCCAGATAGAACCGGCGGTGGCGACGATCAGAAGACACCGCTGAACCGCGCTCGCGACCTGGCTGGCCGGATCAAGAAGGAGAACGCTGGGAATCTGGTGCCGCATATTCTCGAGTTGATCGAGGGCTCTCCAGAGGCGTCGGCCATTGTCCAGGCGGTCATCGCCAAACTCGACCACCGATGGGTAAAACGGAGGAGTGACGCGGGCAAGCGCTGGGCCAAGCGCCTGCTGGCGGCGCAGTCGGCGAATTGACGCGCTCGGGGTGACAACTCGATCGACCAACCGCACCCGCAGATAGACGCCACTCCTCAACACTGTGCCCGGGAGATCGACCAGCCCCATGATGTTGCCATTTGGTCCGACACAGAACTTTCGGGCGACACGTCGACCCAAGTGTTGCCAACAGATGGCCGAAACAGAAGCGCCATGCCTGCACCTGAACCGGGAAACACTGCGCTTCTGCCCGGGAAATCTCCCCCCCCTCAGAACGGATTCACGTCCTTGATGCACCCGGCAATGTCCCCTGCGTCGTAGAGCCCGCAGAGAACCTCCCGACCATACATCTCCCACTTACCGATCCTGCCACTCACGAAGTCATCGCACGCCTTCCAGGAGCAGATCAGGTGGCGGCAGTGAGCGGCCTCAATGCAGGTCTGGATGCCGGTTCCGGGATGGAACACCGGGTCGCAGTCCGGCTGGTCTCCGCACCTAGCGGAGGACTCCGGCCACAACCCATCGGGGACCAGTTCCTCAGAGAGTGTCGCCATCCATGCTACCGGCGGCGGCATATTGGACGATGTATACGGGTGGAGCCTTGTGAAGAGGACCAGTCGGCAGCGGGTCGATCGCGCAAGCGACAGAGGACAGCAACAGGGCAGCGGCAACAATCGAAAACGAGCTGAAAATGGACATGGAATCCCCTTGGTGGTGGTTGAATTGTGATGCCGCCCGAGCCGGGAATGAAACCGAGCCGGGGTGGGCGGTGTTCGCGGATTCTTCAGCGCGGCGGGAGTACCGAAGCGACAGGAGTGGCCGGCGCCCCCTGGCGCCTGCCTCTACCTTCCGCGTCCGGTGCGGCGCTCTTGGTACTTTTCGCCGGAAGTTGCGACCATCGTCCACGGGAGTTGCCGGCGCCGCGTTGCAGCCACCGGGTGTATGGGAAGAAGCGGAGGGCACGGCAGGATGCGGCGGCGGTCCACCCCCGGTAACCGCCCCTTTGAGCCGGAACAACGAACCGACTCCCTCCAGTCGATCTTCTGGTGGCGTGACCGACGTGAGGCAACGCGCCGGCTGCGATCAGCGCTTGGCGGCGTCTGCTTCGAGTCGCGCCATCAGTTCTTCGATGGTCTTCGCGGCCTTGGCG
>JALXCG010000823.1 GCA_026991065.1 Gemmatimonadota bacterium
GCGGATTTCCGCGCTCTGCGCAAGCGCTCGCCGCTGGCGCGCAGCAAGCGCCGCGGCATTCTCCGCAATGCCATCATCGCCCTTGCCAACGACGCCGGCCCCGCCGCCGCCGCGGATCTGCGGCGGGTGGCGGCGGAAGATCCGGAGCCGCTGGTGCGGGAGCAGGCGCGTTCCGCACTGAACCGGATCAGAAAGGCTCCGCCCACACCTTCAGCCGAGTCGTAGCCTGATCGTAGCGATGCGCGGCCGCGGCGGTGGTGATATTCGGTGGGTCGTAATAGATCACGCGCGAGTGATGAAAGTAATAGGGAGATCCGGCTGTTGGATCGGTGCTCGGAATCGACTGATCGATCCAGGGGCCGCTGGTAGCGATCTCGAAATCGTCCCCGGTGCATTGCTGCACTGTGGGCATGAAGCTGTCGGAGTAGTAGGACGTGAGTTGGAGCCCGCCAATGTTGGTGTCGATGCTGTTGGTCAGCGTGAGCGAGCCCTGTGAGCCGGTGATCAGTTCCCACTTGATCGAACCACTGGTCACCGGATCGGGCGAGCCGTCCACGGTGGCACCGGCCAGGTTCAGATCGTTGTAGTAGGTCATGCCGATCGCCATCGTCCCGTAGTCAAAGAGATCCGTCATCCCCGGAATGGGATGCACCCGGAGCGTGGTCGCGACCTCTTCCCGCTTGGAATAGAAGAGGTGATCGCGCTGGGTCAGCGGCCCGCTGTTTGCACCCATATAGGAGCGGATCGCGCGCACCGGTCCGTCCCGATTCACAAAGAAGGCCCCCTCGCCGTCGCTGAAGGTTTCTTCGGTGCGATCGCAGATGCCGGGCCCGAAGAGGAACTTGTGCCGGTCGAGGATGTTGTCGCCCCAGGCGCCACCAGCAGTGACGGCGATTGAACGGCGGATCCAACGATCCCGGAAAGTTACACGATATGCGTCGGACCAGATCTTGGACTTTTCCGGATTGGGGCCGTCCAGAGTATTGTAGCTGCCCAGGTAGGAACCGCTGAGAAGGACAAAATCGTAGTGGATGCGATTCTGCCCCGCGCCCGGGTCCAGGCTGCCATCCGATTCGAACAAATAGATGTATCCCATGCCGTCGTCGAGCGGGTCGACAATGGTTGTCTCAAGCCCGCTGCCCGCGACGACGTTCTGCGGATAGGAAGCATTCCCGGCGGCGACTCCGGCATCCGCGGCCATGACCACCAGCTCATCGTCGGCATCGAACGCGGGGTCCGGATCGGCGCCACAATAGGTGTTGGCGTCCGCATAGGCGAGTGTCGTCAAGCCGATCGGCCCCGTGTTGTAGACCAGGCCGAAGTCCACGATCTTGCGTTCGTCGATCTGCAGCGGAATCTGTACCCAGTTGCCCTCAAAACTAAAGGCAACGATGCGGTCGATCTCGATGCCGAGCAGCGTACTCAGTTCCTGACCACTGAGCACGACCGGGTCGGCATCGCGCGTGAGCGGAGCGGCGCTCCCCTCGGTAGGAAGAGCCAGGGTCGCGGCAAGAAACGGGAGTACGGAATATCGGCGCATGGTTCAGCCTTTCGGGGTTCAGTCGACGTGGATTCGGCGCTCGCGATGAGGTGCCTCCACAACCCTGGCGACCGGCACCGGGGGTTTTGGCAGACCTGAACCCTTGGATCGCGGCCAAATGCCGAAGATAAAGGCGTTTACCAGGATCGTGAAAACCGGGCGTTGCCGGAATGCCGCGAGACGCTCAGCAGTTGCGGCGCATCCCCCGAGAGAGGCGCAGCCCCTCTGGGGGCTCAATCCGCCGGTGCGCGCCGGTGCAGCTCAAAATCAGCCGCGATCCCGGGGCGGCCCGCGGCGCGACGCAGCTCGCCCTCCACCTCGGGCGGGCCAACCACACAGATCTGCAACTCGCGCCACGGGATCTCACCGGCCGCGCCGGCGACTGCGGTCACTGAAGCGCTGCCGAGTGCCTGGTAGTGCTCCTCGCGGAAACGGGCGCCGAGGCCGAGGAGCAGACCATGGGCGGTTTCGGCCGCGATCCCGGGGTGACTCTGCAGGCGCTCGATTGTCTGGGCCCGAAGTTGCGCGCGCGCCGCCTCGATCTCAATGGCGGTCGGGGGGCGGCGATGGAATTCGGCCAGAAGCTTGAGCGTCGCCTCGATCGCCGCCACCGCGCGCTCGGCACGCGTGCTCAAAGACACAGCATAGAGGCCGCCCGCGCTGAGATAGAGCGGCCCAGACTGGACCCCGTAGCAGATGCCGAGTTCAACCCGCAGGCGCTGGTTGAGGCGGGAGCCGAAGGTCCCTCCAAGGACGGCGTTGGCGATCTCTAAAGCGGCCTTGTGCGGGTAGTCGCCGCGCGGACCGCGGCCGCCGATGACAAGCTGGCACTGATGGAGCCCGGGTTGCGGCAGAAAATGGAGACGCCGCCCGGCGGCATAGCGCGGCGTGGGAAGTGGATGGATCCGGGGCCGCAGGCAGGGGCCTGCGGCGCCCGCGGCGGAGCGTTCCACCTTCTCGGCCGCTTCTCCCCAGGCCCCGAACTCTTGCCCGATCCATTGCTCCAGCAACCCCGCATCGAAGTCGCCGACCACCCCGAGCACGGCCCGTGCCGGTTGCCGCACAACGCGAGCGTGGAAGCGGGCCGGCGCCGCGGCGTTGATCGCCGCCAGGTCGGTGGCGCGGCCGGCGGGCGGGTGGGCGTAAGAGTGGTCACCGAAAACCGCCTGCCAGAGCAGAGCGTCGCAAAGCTCGTCGGGACGGTCCCGAAGCGCGCGGGCGTCGGCCACCAGCAGAGCGCGCTCCCGCTCGAAATGGTCGCGGCCGAACGCGGGCCGGAGCAGCAACTCGGCCAGCAGCTCCAGCCCCGCGGGCAGATGCTCCGCCAGCAGATCGAGCTGCACACTCAGATGCTCGCGGCCGACCGCGGCGGAGAGAGTGCCGCCCATCTCATCGACCCGGCGGGCCACCGCCTCGGCGTCATAGCGGGCGCTGCCGAGCTGCAGCAGGTCCGCCGTGAGGCGGGCGAGTCCGGCGCCTCCGGGCGGGTCGAGAGCGGACCCCGCCGCGGTGACCAGGCGCAGGCTCACCAGGGGCACGCGCGCATCCGGCGTCAGCGCGAGGAGCAGTCCGCCCGGCCCGCGACCGAGCAGGAGCGGCGGGAAACGCAGAGCGGGAAAAGCAGCCGCTGCCCCGCCAGCCCCACCACCGGGCGTGCCGAG
>JALXCG010000824.1 GCA_026991065.1 Gemmatimonadota bacterium
GCAATGAGTGGATGCGTGACGAGCTGGCCGACCAGTGGCTGGGCCTGGCGGAAGCCGACATCCGTGCCTGGATGGCGGCCGCCGGGCTGGAAACGATCGATTTTGAACGCGCCGGCGACTCCCAGTCGTCTCTCGCTGTTTTTGTGGCGTTGGGGACCAAGGCTGTGCCTGCCCAACACCACCCCCACGCGGAGCTGATCGCGGCTCCGACAGTTACCAAGGAGATTTAGATGAACCCGAGTACCGCCACCCACCAGGATTTCAAAGTCGCCGACCTCGCGCTGGCGGAATGGGGACGCAAAGAGATCACCCTGGCCGAGCATGAGATGCCTGGCCTGATGGCACTGCGGGAGCGCTACGGCACAACCCGGCCTCTCGCCGGTGCGCGAATCGCCGGCTGCATTCACATGACCATCCAGACGGCGGTCCTGATCGAAACTCTGGAAGCACTTGGCGCCGAGGTTCGCTGGTCGAGCTGCAACATCTACTCCACGCAGGACCACGCCGCCGCCGCCATCGCCCAACGCGGCACCCCGGTCTTCGCCTGGAAAGGAGAGACCCTGGAGGAGTATGACTGGTGCATCGAACAAACACTGCGCTGGCCCGACGGCTCCGGTCCCAACCTGCTGCTCGACGACGGCGGTGACCTGACCGCGATGATCCTCGACAAGTATCCCGACCTGGTCGCCGAGATCCGCGGCGTCTCCGAAGAGACCACGACCGGGGTGCACCGGCTTTACCAGATGGCCGCCGCCGGCACCCTGCCCTTCCCCGCGATCAATGTGAACGACTCGGTGACCAAGAGCAAATTCGACAACCTCTACGGCTGTCGCGAGTCGCTGCTCGACGGCATCAAGCGGGCCACCGACATCATGGTTGCCGGCAAGATCGCGGTGGTCGCGGGCTATGGCGACGTCGGCAAGGGCTGTGCCCAGTCCCTGCGCGGCCAGGGCGCCCGGGTGCTGATCACCGAGATCGACCCGATCTGCGCTCTGCAAGCCGCGATGGAGGGCTACGAGGTGGTCACCATGGAGCAGGCGGCGCCGCTCGGCGACCTTTTCGTGACCGCCACCGGTTGCTGCGATGTGATCACGCGCTCGCACATCGACCAGATGAAAAACAACGCGATTCTCTGCAACATCGGCCATTTCGACACCGAACTGGACATGCACAGTCTGGAGAGCGATCCGGCGGTCACCGAGCGCAACATCAAGCCGCAGGTGGATGCTTTCGATCTACCCAACGGTCGCACGGTCATCGTTCTGGCGCGCGGTCGCCTGGTCAATCTGGGCTGCGCCACCGGCCATCCCTCTTTCGTGATGAGCAACAGCTTCACCAATCAGGTGCTGGCGCAGATGGCGCTGTGGAAACGCGAGGTCGAGGCCGGTGTGCAGGTGCTGCCGAAGCACCTGGATGAGGAGGTCGCGCGGTTGCACCTGGAGAAGCTCGGGATTCCCTTGACCGAGTTGACCGCGCGCCAGGCGGAGTATCTGGGCATTCCGGCCGAGGGTCCCTTCAAGCCGGATCACTACCGCTACTAGAGGCCGCTTTCCGGGGGCTCACCAGCTGCGCCCCCGGAATCCGCCGATACTCCTCTTGCGTCCGCAGATAGGAGGAGGCGCCGGTGCGGATCAGGGCGCGGTCTCCGGCGGTCAACTGCCGCACCACGCGCGCCGGTCGGCCCATCACCACGCAACCACTGGGGATCACGCTGCCGGGCGTTACCAGCGAACCGGCGGCGATCACCACGTCGCTGCCGACCCGGGCGCCGTCCAGCACGCAGCTCTGCATCCCCACCAGAACCCGATCGCCGACGTGACAGCCGTGCAGGATCACCCCATGACCGACGGTCACCTCGTCACCAAGGATCACATCGAACCCGCCGTGGGTGACGTGACAGATGCAGTGGTCCTGAATGTTGCTGCGGGCGCCGATGCGGATCGGCTCCAGATCGCCGCGCAGGATCGAACCGAACCAGACCGAGCTTTGTGGACCGATCTCGACCGCACCGATCAGGGTGACATCGGCCGCAACAAAAGCATCGCCGGCGATCCGCGGTAACCGGCCGCGATATGGCAGAATGGGCATCGACTCCTCCGTTTTTCCCGATTCTACGCCGAGACCACCAAGATTCAATCGCCCATGCTGCTGCTCACCTCGTTCCTGCTGCTCTGGACGCTGCTCGGCTACCCGCTGCTGATGCTGGCGCTGGCGGCGCTGTGGCCACGCTTGCGGGGCAACGCCTCGCCGCCCCCGCCATCGGCCGCGGTGGCGGCAACGCCCCTCGGCAGCGCCGCCCGCCGCCGCATCGCGGTGGTGATCCCCGCCTGCAACGAAGCGGAAGCGATCCCCGGCCGGCTCGCCAATCTCTTTGGCCAGGAGCCGCCGCCGGAGTGGGTTGTGGTGGTCAGCGACGGCTCCACGGACGCCACCCACGCCATCGCCGCGGGCTATCCCGACCGGCGCGTGATCGCGCTCCCGCCGCAGCCGGAGCGCCGGGGCAAGATGGCGGCCCTGCAGCGTGGCGCGGAGGCTCTTCGCTCCCGCCTGCAAGTCGGCGATCTGCTCCTCTTCACCGACGCCAACGCCCTCTTCGCCCCCCATACCATCAGCCGCCTGGAAGGCCATTTCGCGGATCCCCGCCTCGGCGCCCTCGGCGGCGTCCGCGCCACCACTCCGGAGACGCTGGTCGGCAGGGCCTTCCGCTGCTATGAGAGCGCGCTCCTGGCAGCGGAGTCGCGCGTGGGATCCGCCCTCGGAGCGGCCGGTGAGATTCTGGCGCTGCGTGCCGAGTTGGCCTTCCAACTGCTGCCGCAACTCTCGCCGGCGACGACCAATGACGATTTCGCTCTCGCCATGGCGGTGGTGGCGGCGGGCTTTCGCCACCGGATCGACCCCACGTTGCTGGCCACGGAACCGCTCGCCCGTCATGCCCGCCTGGAGTTTTGGCGCCGCCTCCGCATCGCCGCCGGCCGCGCCCGCGACCTGCTGCGCGGTGGCTGGCCGCCCTCGGCCTGGGTGCGATTCCAGATCGTGTCACACAAGGGGCTGCGGCTGCTGATCCCCTGGTTGCTGCTGGCGCCATTGGGCCGGCTGCTGGCGCTCCCGGCGCCCCCCGGCGCCATCACCCGCGGCATCGCCCTGCTTTTTCTGCTCGCCGCCGGCATCGGCTTCGCCCTGCCCACGGCCACTACC
>JALXCG010000825.1 GCA_026991065.1 Gemmatimonadota bacterium
GTCTGCACGCAGAGGCGCCCGCCCGGAGCCACCAGCGGCAGCAGCTCGCGCCCGCGGGCGAAATAGTCGCGGGCGCGTTCCGCCTGAAACGCCATCAGGCGGCGGAAAGCGGGGGTCATGCGCTGCTCGCGCAGCTCCTCTTCGGCCACGCCGAACTGCTCCAGATCCTCTTCCGGCAGGTAGATCCGGCCGCGCGCGGCGTCTTCCCCGACATCGCGGAGGATGTTGGTGAGCTGCATGGCGATGCCCAGGTCGACCGCGCGCGCCCGGGCCTCTTCGTCGCCGCGATAGCCAAAGATCTCGATGCAGATCAGCCCCACCAGCGACGCGGCCCGGTAGCAGTATTGAAAAAGATCGTCGAAACGGGGATAGCGCTCAATCGTCAGATCCATCTCCATGCCGTCGATCAGGCCGAGCAGATAGTCCGGCGGGATCGAATGACGCGCCATCGCGTCCGCCAGGGCGACCACGATCGGATCCCAGCGCCGCACCACACCGTTGGCGGCGTGGCGGACATCACTGCGGCAGCGCTCCAGGAGCGCCTGCTTGCGCTGCGGAGCGGCGCGGCCGTCGGCGATATCGTCGACCCGGCGGCTGAACGCATAGGCGGCATAGATGGAGCGCCGCATCTCCGCCGGCAGCAGGAGAAACGCCAGATAGAAATTGCGTGCCGCCTGGCGCGTGAGACCGGCGCACAAGCGGTAGGCGGTGGCGAGTGTGTGCGGCTGGAGAATCTTGCGCTTCATACTGGATTTCGGGCTGAGTGGTGGGGCGGGCGCCAGGCGCCGCGAAGCAGGTGAAAAAGGGCGCGGACCACCAGGCTGCTCTTGGCCCGGGTGGTGGGGGTTGGGCGCCGGTTCCAGACATCGCCGTCGACCCGGTCGAGGGCATCGAGCACCATGTGGCCGGCCTGGCCGAAGACCCAGACCGCCGCCGCCAGTCGCCCGGAAAGCAGCCCCGGCAGGGCGAGGCCGCGGTCGAGCATGGCGCGCGCACTCTCGCGCTGCGCCGCCAAGAGGCGCCGCAGCCGCGGCCAGGCGGGACCACCGGGGCCGATCGCCAGGTCGCTGCGACTGATTCCATGGTATCGGAGTTGGTCTTGAGGCAAGTAGACACGCTCGCGTTGTTCGAGGTCCTCGGCCACATCCTGCAGGAAATTCACCAACTGAAGGCCGGTGCAGATCTCATCCGCGAGAGCGTCGGCCGCCGGATCGTGGATGCCGTGGATCGCCAGGTAGAGGCGCCCCACCGGGTTGGCGCTCAGGGCGGCATACGCGCGCAGATCGGCAAAAGTTGCGTATTCGTGGATCATCTGGTCCTGGCGGTTGGCCTGCACCAGGTCGAGATAGGGGGCGAGCGGCAGATGCAGATGACGGGCGGAAGCCGCGGCCGCCCGCAGCACCGGGTCGGCGGTCGGCGTGCCGGCGACCACGGCGCGACGCAGATCGGCCTCCCAGCGGTCCAGCAGCGCCAGGCGATCGCCGGAGGCCTCGTCGCCGATGTCGTCCACCGCGCGGCAGTAGGCGTAGAGCGTCATGATGTGGGGCGCGAGACGGCGCGGCGCCAGCAGCGAGAGCACGGGGAAGTTCTCGCCGTGCCCCAGCAGAGCCCGGCAGGCGCTGCGGGCGGCCGGATCGAGGGGCCAGGTCGGAGGCGGGGGAGCGCAGGGCATGGGGGCGGAAGAGGCCCCGGGCTCGCCCGTTTGGCCCGCTTGCGGCGGGTCGGCGCCGGAATCGGGGAAATGTCTGTAACTGGTTGTCATATAATGTAGATAAATTGCATCTTCGGACCTCCGAGCGAAGATCGTACCACAGAGTGTGGCGTGGATGGTTATGATCTTGGGCCTTAAGTCTGAACATCCAAAGAGGCTGCCTGCCGCGGCTGGAGCGTCGCGGCCGCGGGAGGCGGGGCCGGCGGTGCGTCCTGCGGGTGGCGCAGCGGATCAGGAGGTCGATTGTGGGATTGCTTGCGGGCGGAGCTACTTTCCGCCGTTTTTCGGTGCCGACCCAGCTCCCGGAGGGGTTGCTGGAGTCGCGGGTGGAGCGGATTCAGCGCTACGCCTTCCGGGAACTCACGGCGGAGGATGAGGATCGCCCCTCCGCCGGCTGGGCGCTGATCGCCAATCCGCTGGACACCGAGTTCAGCGAGAGCGAGTGCATTTTCGACCAGTATGTTGGCCTCGCCTACCGGGTGGAGAAGCGCACGGTGCAGCCGCTGCGCCTGCAGGGCGAACTGCGCCGAGCGGAGTCGCAGATCCTCGCGGAAGAGGAGATCGAGGCACTGCCGCGCGGCCGCCTGCGCGAACTGAAAGAGACGGTGGCGCACAACCTGCTGGCGCAAACCACGCCGCGCATCGCGGTCTGCGAAGTGATCTGGGCGGTGGACCGGGGGCTGCTGTTGATCGGCTCCGCGTCGACCAACCTCTGCGCCGAGATCCGCGAACATTTCGAGCGCACCTTCGAGCTTGAAGCGTTGCCGCTTTTCCCCTATGCACTGGCCGGTCACCTGGGGCTCACCACCGGTGCCGGCGCCCACCTCGATGCCATCACCGAAGCGATCCTGGTGCCGGAGCTGGCCGCGCGAATTCGCGCCGCTGCCGCCGCCGTGGAACTGCCGGTGGTGCTGGAGGAGAGCTGATGGACCTGCTCAAGATGCGCGTTGCCAAGCGCTTTATCGGCACCGATTTCCTGACCTGGCTGTGGTTCGAATCGGAGCGTCTTGACGGCCACATGGAGGTGGAGGGCCTGGAGCCGTTCACGCTCTATGTGGATGACCAGATCGTGCTCTCCGCCGAGCACTCCGAGTCGCGCGAGAACGTGCTGCGCAAAGGCAACCCCGCCAGTTGCGCCGAGGCCGGCGCCGCGCTCGCGGTGGGCAAGAAGGTGGCGCGGATCAAGTTCCGCCTGGAAACCGACGAGGCCGACAGCGTCTTCACGCTGGACGCCGACGATCTCGATTTCCGCGGGCTGCGCCTGCCCACGCCGCAGACAGTGACCACGGTGGAGCGGGTGATCGAGCGGATGGAGCTGATCCTGCACACCACCGCGATCGTCGATGGCCTCTTTGCGCGCTTTCTGGAGCTGCGCCTGGGGCGCACCTGGGAGAGCGAGGTGCTGCCGGCGATGCAGCAGTGGGTGCGGGTGAAGGATGGCGTGGTGGCGGCGGAGAGCACGGGCGACTGACCGCGGCCCGCAC
>JALXCG010000826.1 GCA_026991065.1 Gemmatimonadota bacterium
GATCGTGACGCGCGATGGCTGGGTCAAGCGGCAGAAGAGCTACACCGATCTGGCGGCGATCCGGGTGCGGGAGGGGGACGCGGTGCAGTGGGCGTATCCCGCGCGCACCAAAGAGGTGGTGCTCTTTTTCAGCAATCGCGGGCGGGTTTACACAGCGCGGGTCTCCGAACTGCCGCAGACTTCGGGTTACGGGGAACCGGTGCACCGGCGTTTCGACCTGGCCGATGGCGAGGTGCTGGTCGGGGTGGTGGTGAGCGATCCGCGGGCGTTGCCGTCGGTGACGCCGGAAGAGCTGGAGGCGGCGCGGGCGGAGGAGTTGCCGCCGCCGCCCTATGTCGTTGCGGTGACGCGCGGGGGATCCTGCCTGCGGTTGAGCGTGGCGGCGTTCAGCGAGCCGTCCAACCGCAAGGGGCGCGTCTATGTGCGCTTGGATCCGGGGGTCCCGGATGACGCGGTGGTGCGGGTGCTGGTCTCCGAAGAGTGCGATGAAGAGACCATTGCGGTGGCCACGGTGGGGGGGCGGGCGATCCTTTTCTACGTCGACGAGATCAAAGTGCTGCGGGGGCCGGGGCGTGGCGTGCGCGCAATCAAGCTGGAGAGTTACGACCGGGTGCTGGATTTTGCCTTGGCGACCAGGGCGCGCGATGGTCTGACGGTGCAGACGCCGCGCGGCCGGCTGGAGATCATCCGCGCGACCAAGTATGCGGCGACGCGACGTGGCGGCAAGGGGCGGCCGGTGGTGAAACGAGGCAAATTGAGCGCCTGCCCGTGGGAGCCGATCGAGGTGCGCGTGGATGGGAGCGATGACGGCGGCAATGGCGCCAATCGTGGCGGCGACGGCAAGCAAAGCGATGACGGGGGCGATGATGGAGGGGGCACAGGCGACGGCGCGCATGCCGGGACGGAGGGTGTTGGTGTTGAGGCGGAGCCGGAAGTAGGGGGAACGGTTGCGGAGGAGGAGCGGGAGAGCGTCGAAGCCGCGGATGACGACCAACTGGACCTGGGGCTCGAGTAAGCGCGACGCAACGCGAGGAGTGTGAAATGGCAGCATACAGTGCGAAGGATATAACGGTTCTCGAAGGCCTCGAGCCGGTGCGGCGGCGGCCGGGGATGTATATCGGCGGCACCGGCCTGGAGGGGTTGCACCATCTGCTCTGGGAGCTGGTTGACAATGCGGTCGATGAGGCGATGAACGGCCACGCCACGGTCATCGTGGTGACCTTGCACGCCGATGGGCAGGCGGCCACGGTGGAGGACAACGGTCGCGGAATCCCGGTGGATCGGCACCAGCGCGGCGGCAAGAGCGCGCTCGAGGTGATCCTGACCACGCTCCATGCCGGCGGCAAGTTCGATCGTTCCAACTATCTGACCTCGGGCGGGTTGCATGGCGTGGGCGCCAGTGTGGTCAACGCCTTGAGCGAGGAGTTGCGGGTCGAAGTGCGACGCGATGGTCATCGCTATGTGCAGGAGTATCGGCGCGGGATTCCGAAGTCCGCGGTGCGTGACGTGGGGCTGGCGCGCGGCAGCGGAACCACTGTCTTCTTTCGGCCGGATGCGGAGATTTTTTCCGAGCGCGATTTCGATTCCGCACTGATCGCCGAGCGGCTGGAGATCAAGACCTATCTGAACCGTGGTCTGCGGATCATCTTCAAGGATCAGCAAGGGGGACGCACGCGGGAGTTCCGCCACGACGAGGGGATCGCCGAGTTGGTGCGCTCGCTGGTGGCGCAGGGGCGCGGGCGGGCGGTGCATGCCGAGTCTTTTCTCTGGGAGGGGCGGGATCTCGGCAATGGCGCGGCGGGTGGAGATGCGGTGATGCGGGTGGAAACGGCGCTCACCTGGGTGGATGATGTGCGCACCGATGTTCGCTCTTATGTCAACGGCATCCCCACCGTGGATGGCGGTACCCATGAGCGCGGGCTGCTTGAAGGGGTTGTGCGGGCGCTGCGCAACTACATGGACACCCACGACTTGGTGCCGCGTGGTCTGACCCTGGCGGCGGAGGATTTTCGCGAAGGGTTGGTGGCGGTGGTGAGCGTCTTTCTGCTGGAACCGCAGTTCCAGGGACAGACCAAGGAGAAACTGAACAATCCCGGCGTGCGGGGGATTCTGGCGGGGGCGATCGGGCGCCAATTGGAGCAGTTTCTGCACCACAACCCGACCCTCGGCGAGGCGGTGGCCACGCGGGCGATCTACGCGGCGCGGGCGCGGGCGGCGAGTCGGGCAGCGGCGCAGACCGCGCGGAAGAAGCCGACCGTGAGCCACCGGCTCAATCTGCCGGGAAAACTGGCGGATTGCTCCTCCACCGATCCGCGTGAGTGTGAGCTGTTTCTGGTGGAGGGGGATTCCGCCGGCGGCAGCGCCAAGCAGGGACGGGACCGGCGGGTGCAGGCGATTCTGGCGCTGCGCGGCAAAGTGCTGAACGCGGAGCATGCCACTCGGGCCAAGGTGCTGGCGAACAAGGAGCTGAGTGATGTGGTGAAGGCCCTGGGGTGCGGTTTCGGTGACCAGGTCGATACCAGTAAGCTGCGTTATGACCGCGTCATTCTGCTGATGGACGCGGATTCCGACGGGCACCACATCTCGACCCTGCTGCTGGCCTTTTTCTACCGCTATATGCGCGCGCTGATCGCAGAGGGGCATGTTTATGTGGCGCAGCCGCCGCTCTACCGGGTGAAGCTGGGGAAGGAGACGGTGTGGGCGTTGACCGATGCCGATCTGGAGCGGATCATTGCCGGCGCCCCGCGGCAGGTGAAGCCGCAGATCAGTCGATTCAAGGGGCTGGGCGAGATGGATCCGGCGGTGCTCTTTGAGACTACGCTGGATCCGCGGCGTCGCAGCTTGCTGCAGGTGGGGATCGATGATGACGCGCGGGGGGTGACCGAGGCGACCATGGCCGGGCTCCTGGGGCGGGATGCGCGAGCGCGCTACGAGTTCATCATGGCGAATGCCGCGGAGGTTGATGATCTCGATGTTTGATGGCGCGGGCGAAGTGTCGGCCGCGGTCAGCGCACGGGGCGGGGCCAGGGGACGATGCCGCAGAGGCCGGCGAGGGTGCCGATCGCGGTAGCGCTGAGGGCGACCAGGAGGTCGCGGCAGAGCGTGGCGGTGAGGTGAAGGGCGCAGCAGGTGCGCCGGAGGTGGCCGGAGCGAGGCGGCGGCGGGCTGTGCGTTCGGTTGGAATGGGGG
>JALXCG010000827.1 GCA_026991065.1 Gemmatimonadota bacterium
GGGGAGTTCAACTGGTCTCTCCATCTGTTGCCGACAGGAAAACGACGCAGGGCGCGACCGGCACAGCAGCCGATCGCGCCCCTCATTCAACCACATCGCGGGGGGGGATGTCCGCGAATGTCAGTTCAGCGTGGCGGTCAACAGATTGGAGGTGTTGTTCTGCTCCAGCAGTTGAATATAGACCGGGCCGGCGGGAGCCGATCCGGGAATGAAGCTGCTGAAGCTCACGCTGCCGTCCGCCGCGGCGGTCGCCGTGCCGGCCAGCACCGGGTTCTCCAGGTCCAGGGTCGCATCCAGTTCCGGCACATAGGTGCTGCCCGGACCGCTGAAGCTGTAGACCACATAGACCGTGCCGTTGGCCTTCGCGCCGTGGGCGGTGAGCGTCTCGGTGGTGCCGCGCTGCAGTGTCTCCGGATCATCCAGCACCACCAACTGATCGGTGTCGACGCGGCCGACCCAGGTGCGCCAGTTGCTGCCGGTGGTGTTGTAGATGGTGTGGCTCCAGACCACGCCCGGATCGCTCGGATCCTCGTCGTTGCCGCTGTAGTCGCCCCAGCGATCGCTGCTGGTGGGGCCATCGCTCTCCTTCAAGCGCGCCGAAGCGCGGAACGTGCCGCTGGCATCATAGGACTTGCGACCGGCGCGGGCGATGTAGGGATAGTCGTTGCTGGAAGAACGGCTGCAGGTGATCACGGCGTCGCCGTCGTCGCTGACCGTGATGTCCGGGAACCAGTTGTGCTCGCCGCTGCCGTAGTTGAGCGACGCATTTTGGACCAGGACCGGTGTGTTGCCGCTGGTCGGCCAGCCGCGCATGTCGATCTGATACCAGCGCACGCGGGCGGTGTTGTCCTCGTTCACCGTGTGGGTGATCCAGAGTGAACCGTTGCGATAGACGCCGTTCTTGATGCGGTCGTCGATGGTGCTGACGCGGTGGCTCGACCCCTTTTGCGTCGCATCCGGCGGAGAGCTGTGATAGGGAACCGAAATGTCGTAGGACGTGAGAGTCGGCGAGCCGAGCGGATCGCGCAGCGCATAGACCCGAATGCCGGTCGAGGACCACCAGGCGGTCGCGAAATACTGCGCCGGCGGATTGCTGTCGTAGCACTTGGCTGCGCCGAGCGAGAGCAGCGTGTTGGCGGTGCGCACGCTGCGGATCGCGAAGGGCTGCCCATTCAGCATCTTGGATTTGTCGAAGATGTGAATCACATTGCGGTAGTTGCCGAAGTAATCCGCGCTGATGTAGTAGGCATCGGGACCGACCCCCAGGTTCTCGAAGTCGATGTAGTCACCGATGGCGTCAGTGTTGAAATAGTATTTGTACCAACCCTGGGTGGGATCGCTGCTCATCGAGATCGCGATGTTGAGCCCATCCTTGCTGCCCTGGTGATCCGCCGTGGCGATCACAAAACGATCCACGAACGGATCGTAGAGCGCCACCGGATCGAAGAGAAAATCGCCCGCGCCGGTGCCGGCGAAGAAGGTCTCCAGCATCTGGTCGAAAACCAGCGTGCCGTCCTTGGTGTGGATGCGGATATCCATGTTGACGACCGACACGATGTGGTTGGGGCCTGCCGCGCAGTCGGGATCCGGCGGCTGCCAGGCCGTGGTCTGGAACGCCATGAAGCCGTAGTCGGGACCGGCCGCGTCGAGATCTGTCGCCATCGCCTGCGGCTGCCAATCAGGATTGAAGTCGGGCGGCGTGCGCAGATCGGCCGGCTTGAGGTCGGTTGCCGCGGCCCGCGCGATGACCGGAGGCGGTGCAGGCGCTTGCAGGTCGGCCGGCGCGAAGAGGGTCAGCGCCGCCGCCGATTTGTCGCCATCGGCGTGGCCGTCCCAGGCGAAGGCCAACTGGTCGCGACTGCTCCAGACCATCCGCGTGGCGTTGGAAGCCGCCGCCAGCGCATGCTTGCCCTGGCTGTCGCGATTGACCCGGAACTCCGCGCCGTTCGCGTTGCCGCTGGCATCGTAAATGCGCGCGTAGACCGTTGCCGGCGTCACCGGGCGCTCCGCGCCGGGTTGCCGCGTTTTCTTGCCGAAAACATTGTAGGAGACAGCAAAACGCCCATCCGCCGCCATCGCCACCGCGGCTCCGCTGAGCCAGCCATCGCCGCGCTCGGTCACCGTGAAAATGTCACCGGCCGGCGTGCCGTCGGCGCCCAATCGGCGCGCCACCACGGTGTAGCCCGGGGCGCCGTCGAGCGCCCGTTGGCGCATCCAGGCGCAGACCATCCGCCCCTGGGCATCCGCCGCCAGCGCCGGCTCGATCTGCTCGCGCGGATCGTTCGGGTCGCTGATTACAAACGCGGCCGTCAGTGCCGCGTCGACCGCACCGGCCGCCAGTTTGCTTCCATCCAGCAGCCGCGCTTCGATCGCTCCCGGATGGTCGGTCGTGGTGGTGTGCGCCCAGGCCACCGCGAAGCGCCCGGCCGGCAGCGCGCTGATCACCGGCAATCTGTCGCTGCCGCCCGCCGTGCCGCTCAGCAACACTTCGCCACCAACCGCACTGCCGTCGGCGGCGAAAAGCCGGCCCACAACCCGCGTGTGATGGCCATCGGCGCTCATCGCCGCCCAGGCCACCAGGGTCTGCCCCAGATCATTGCAAGCAACACTAGGCCGCAACTGATCGCCGCCGGTTGTGGTGTTCACCGCAATCTCGTCGCCGAGCGGAGTCAGCACCCCGTCGCGCTCGGCGAAACGGCGCATATAAATCCCGGAACCGCTGCCATCCTGCCCCAGCGATTGCCAGACAATGGTCGCCGTGCCGTCCGCCGCGTAAGCCACCGCCGGCTCGTTCTGGGCACTGGCGACAAACTGATTGACATGAATCTCGGTCCCCAGCGGCCGTCCGAGCGGATCCAGCCGCTGCGCGAAAACACCGTAGGTGCCGGCTTCCTGCCGCCGACTGGCCCACACCGTGAGCAGGTTGCCGCGCGCGTCCACCGCCACCGCCGCCCGCTCCTGCAGATTCCTGGTAAACGTGTTGCCGCGGGTCTCGATCACTCGATAACCGGCCAACGCACCGGTGGTGAGCAGCGCCGCGGCATTGCTGCCGGGAACTTCCGCGGGTTGTGGCGCACTGCCGAAAGCGGCGCACGAGAGAGTCGAAACGAGCAGCGCCGCGACGCCTGTAACTCGTGGGAACGTATGTTGTGGCATGTAGTTGGGTCCTTTGCCGGGGTCCGGGGGG
>JALXCG010000828.1 GCA_026991065.1 Gemmatimonadota bacterium
GATTCACGCCCAGTGGAACCCGGAGCTGGACCTTCAGCGCGGCCGCGAGGCGGGGCCCGATGCCGCGGATCCGGTGACCACCGAAGGCTGGGCCGGCAGCGGCCTGCGCTTCGACGCCGCCATCCCGAGTCGGCTGGTGAGCGCGGTGGGCGTGCCCGCGGTCGAACTGGGGCCTGGTTTCACCCTGGAAGCGTGGATCAACCCCGATGATGTCGCCGCCGCGCACGAGATCATCAACCACAAATGGGATTCCGGGGATGCCGGTTACCGTCTGCGCCAGGTGTGGTCGGCGTTGCGCCTCGATCTCGGCGCGGGCGACACCACCTACACCGTTTCCAGCCCGCAGGGGGTGCTCAGCGCGGGGGTCTGGCAACATGTGGCGGCCACCTACGACAGCGCCTGGGTGCGGCTCTATGTGGATGGGGTCGAAGTCCACGCCGAAGCGCTCTCCTGCCCGATTGCGCCGCTGTCGACCGCGCCGCTGGTGATCGGCGCCTACCAGTCGGATGCCGCCTACGGCTTCGCCGGGGTGATCGACGAGGTGGCGCTGCACCAGGTGCCGCTCACAGCGGAACGGATCGCCGCCCGGGCCGGGGTCGGCAGCCGCGAGAACCATCCGCGGCTCTTCTCGTTTGCCGCCGATCGCGACACCCTCATGGCGCGCGCCACGCAGCCGATCTACGCCGAGTTTTACAATTCGATTCTGAGTGCCGCCGATGGGGCCTTGACCCACGATCTCAGCGATCCCGACCTGGTCGAGCACCTGCGCGCCGCCTACACCTTTCAGGCTGCCGCCGCGGCCTGGGTCAGCGATCCGCCGCAGCGCGATCCCTATCTCGACCAGGCGCGGATCGGTCTCACCCACGCGGGAGATGGCCCGGTGGACTGGGAGTGGCACCACGGCACCATCGGCATGGACTACGCGATGGCCTATGACGCGGTCGCCGCGCTCCTGACCCCGGCCGAGGATCGCGATGCCCGCCGCCGCCTGGCGCGTTTTGCCCACGGTTTTCTGTACGGCTTTCACGCGGTCGACAGTGCCGGTGATTCGGTGGCGTACGGCGGTCTCTACTCCTACTCCGCGAGTCGCAATGTGGTCAATGGGCGGATGCGGCCGCTGGGCGGCCTGGGGCTGCTGGCGCTGGCGATGCCCTCCTACGAGCATCCGGTCTATGGACGCGCCGCCGATTGGCTCGATTTTGTGTTGCGCGACCTCTGGGATGAGCATGGCCTGGAGGGCTACGCGCGCGGTCACACGGTGGCTTCGGTGGTCTCCGCCGATGGTCCCTACAAAGAGGGATCCAGCTATCTGAACGACTCGTTCGGAACGGTCACGCCTTTTCTGCTGGCGTTTGCCCATCTGGACGCCGCGGAAGCTCCACCGGCCGGTTCCGTGGGGCGGCGTTCAGGGGCGAAGCGCGCCCTGGATTCCGCCACCGCCACGGCCGATTCGACCCTCTCCAATCCGCTGCTGCGCGGGATGTATCGCTGGACCATCGATCGCCGCCGCCCTGATCGCAAGACCCCGACCACCGATACCGGCTGGCTCGGCACCGTGCCGCTGCATGAACTGGTGGCGCCCTTCATGGAGGATCCCGGCCTGCACTATTGGTTCTGGGCCGAGCAGTGGTCTTCGCTCGCGGGGGGATTCCCCTGGATCGACCTGGCCCTCTTCGATCGCGGCGCCTACACCGCGCTGCGCCATCCACCCGCCTACACTTCTGTCGCCAGCGGTGCTTCCGAGGCCAATCTGCGCACCGGCTGGGGCGAGAACGACACCCACCTCCTGCTGCTTGCCGAGCATGATCCCGATCGCTCCAGCCATGAGCAGGAGGATCAGGGCAGCATCACTTTCGAGGCGCGCGGCGCGGCGCTGCTGATCGATCCGGGTGACGGGCGCTCTTATCGTCACCTTCTGGGGGAGCCGGAGCGCGAATGGTGGATGCGCAACGACACGGGGCACAACGGGGTCTTCTTCGACGGTGTCGGGCCGCGGGTCGTGTGGGATTTCGAGGCGGTCCGCGATCCCGCCTATTTGAGCGCCTTTCTCACTTCGCCGGCGACCGATCTGGCGACCAGTGTTACCGCCTACGACTCGCTGGCGGCGACGGTGCGGCGCACGGTGATTCTGAGCGGCAAGGCGAGCCGTCGCGAGCGCCTGTGGGTGATCGACCGCGCCGCGGCACCGGCGGCGCACAGCGTGACCACGCGTTTCCACCTGGGCGACCTCTACGCCGATGCCGATGCCGGCACGCTCACCACCGGCAGCCCGGGGGATCTGCAGTGGGAGATGACCGCCCCGGCTACCGGCAAGCGGGTGCGCTTGCGGATCTTTACCCTGGCGCCACCCGATTCAACGGCGATTTTTGCCGATGGCGCCACCGAGTATCGGTTGGCGGAGACCTTCGATCATCACTATGTGGACCTGATTCGGGGCAGCGCCGCGAATCTCTTCTGCGCGACACTTTTTGTGCCGCGCGAGGTTGATGAGGTGCAGCCGTTGCCGGAGCGGTTGGCGGCACCGGCGGGGCGCGCGTTGGCGTTGACCGATACGACGGCGGCGGGGGCGCTGGAGCGGGAAGTGTTGCTGCTGCGCGATCCCGGTTCCGGCTGGGCGGAACTGGAGCAGACTCTGGCCACCGATGGCGTCGCCGCCACGGTGACCACGCTGGATGATACGCTCTTCGCGGCGGCTCTGGTGGAGGGGCGCGAAGTGTGGTTGCCGCCCGCTCCCGGCGCGGCGCCGGAGCTGTTTTTCAGTGCCGATCAGCCGCTCAGCGCGCTGCTGGAGCTGGCGCCGGGGCGGGCGCTCCTGGCCGCCGGCGACAGTGTGGCGGTGAAGCTGGATCCGGGAACCGATGCGGGGCCCTATGCGGTGTCGCTACATGGCCTGGGGCATCTGCCGGCTGGCGCCACCTGGAACGGTGTGGCCACAGCGGTGCGGTTGCGGCCGGGGCGGATGGTGGTGGAGGGGCTGGAGGGGCCCGGTGAGCTGTGTTTCTACCTGGGGCGCCGGGGGTATCTGGGCCGAGCCGGGAGATAGGATGGTGAGGAGCGTCGGAGGGCGGCTGGTGGTGAGGCGATCAGGAGCCGGCAGCGGAGGCCGCTGCTGAAGCCGCGGTTTCGGTGAGGAGGGGGGCGGATCCGAAAGAGTGTTGCTGCCGGCTCCTGATCGCCTCACCACC
>JALXCG010000829.1 GCA_026991065.1 Gemmatimonadota bacterium
CCGGGGCTGATCGAATCGATCCACAGTGGGTTCACCGGCAACCCGGTGAATCCCCAGGTCCTCTACAACACCCAGCTCTACACCAACAATCTGCTCCGCTCCGCGGTGCAGACAACCAACCTGGAACAACTGGATGAACTGGCCGAACTCTATCTCGCGGCTTACCAGCACCTGACGTTCGAAACCCGCTATGTTTACTACTACTGGCCGGGAGAGGCGCGCGAATCGATCCACGAGCTGGAGACTCCGGCGCGGATGTGGCTGGGGGACCCGGCCGAGACCGACAACGGCATTCTCGGCATCGAGAGCATTCTGATCAGCAGCCAGTTCCTCTACCCCGTGGCGAGCCTGATCCATGCCATCGCCGCCCTGCCCCCGTCGCAACGCAGCGCGCGGATGCTGCAGTTCACGGCGGACTACTTGCCGGTGCTCCTCGATGACCACTACCAGCGCTGGATCTTTGCCGGCCAGGGGGTGTTTCAGCGCCGTGGTTGGGGCGCTCCGGAGGGACTCTACAACCACTCGGAGCACCTGGCCCGCCTGCTCAACCGCGAGTATCAAGCGCAGGTCTCCTATATCAACGTGGTGACCGACACCGACCTGTGGATCATCGCCGGAGTCACCGAGCTGCTCGCCGCCCACGCGAGCGACACCGAGCTGGTGCCGATGAGCGCCGAACGCCGCGACGCGCTGCTCGACCATGTGGCGCTCGGCACTCTGCTGCTCCAGGACCGGATCAGCCAGAGCAGCTTGACCGATTTCGCCGGGGCGCCGGTCACCGGAATCAACTTCGACCTGGGCGAGTGGGACGACCACCCCGACTATGCCTACGCCGGCTACGAGGGCGCGGAGTCACCGCTGGGAAAGGGCTGGGATCCGATCCCGGCGCAGGATGTGGGGTGGGACATCAGCCACGCCCGGCGCTTCGTCAACCTCTTCGAATCGCTCTACCGCAACCGCATCTACACCGGCCAGTCCTTTCCGGACGACGCCATTCTCGCTGGATTGGCGGCGCAGCTTGTCTACGGCGCCGGCAATCACGACCTGGACCAACCGCTTTTCGCCAACTTCATGGATGGCCAGAACGGTTGGTATCGCGTCGGCTATCACGAGGGATTTCCCGGCTACTCCCCCTACGGCATGGGCACCGCCTTCACCACCGGTGGCTACGGTTTCTGGGCCGAGTTCAACCCCGATGTTGCGCTGCTGCGAGATCGCCTGTGGGAAGAGATCAACGCACTCTTCACCCGCGACCTTTCCGGCAACCGGCATTGGGCAAGAGTCGATGGCGGCGCCTGGCAACCCGGCCCCGGCCCCAACGGTTCCAGCGGCTATGTCGCATTTCCCGGTGGCAGCGGCTATGTTGATGGCGACAGCGATCCCGTCTGGTCGATGCCGCGGGGCACGATCGAATTCTGGTTCCGGCCCGATGCGGCGGGCCGCTCCGACGACCTGGTCAACATCTTCACCGACGGTTACTACAATTTTCTTTTGATTCGCCGCCGCGAAGACAACACTCTGCTGCTCTATATCGAGGAAGACGATACTGCAATCCTCAACCTGTCGACCCTCGATACAGTTGCAGTCGGCGCCTGGAACCACATCGCGGTCACGCAGGATGGCGCCGCCGCGACCCTCTACATCAACGGCGTTGAAACACTCACAACCGGCAGCAACTCCGGCGCCTGGAGCGACCACCTCGCCAGTCCTCGCGCTTGGTTCGGCAAGGGGCACTGGTTTACCTGCGACGGTGCCATGGACGACATCCGGCTCTACGATCGGCCACTCTCGCCGGCCGAGATTGCCGCGGATATGGGCGGTGCCCGGCCCCCGGCCGGGATCAACGCCCGCTGGGAGTTCGACCAGCAGCCGGATCAGGAGGCGATCGATTTCATGTCGCTCTACTACAGCGCCGACTACTCCCGCTCCAGCTCTCTCGATCTGCTGATGTTCCTGCCGGTTTTCTTCTGATCGACCGGCGCCCAGCGCCGGGAAGACACGCGCAAACGACCGCGCCCTCCGGCGATGTCGTCAACCACCGCGCCCACCACCACTGTGACGCGGGCCGCGGAGCCCGCCACCGCTTCAGTCGAAGAGCGGTGATGCCAGGGCTCCGCCGCACGCTTTGCCGCGACCCCGTCAGCGACACTCGAGCCCCAGCCAGCCCCCATTGCAGGGGCCACCGAAGGCTCCCATATCGGCGCGGCGGCCGTTGGGATAACGGTCGGGCCAGCGCGGATGCTGATCGTAGATCCCGTCTTCTACCGACGGGTCTCCGGCATCGATGCAGGGCGAGGTGGGATTCAGCAGGTAGCCGAAACCGTGCCGAGAAACAAAGCGCGGGTCGGCATCGATGTTGCCCTCTCCCGACCAGCCACCCTCGACGTCTGAATAGGAGACCAGGGGGGCGTAGCCATCTTCGAACGTGATCTGTTCCGGGTTGTTCCACAGAATGCAATTTGTCAAGGTCGCGCGGGCGGATGACTGACAGGCGATTCCGTCGCCGGAGCCGGCGGCCGAGTTGTTCGTGATGACGCAGTTTGTAAGGGTTGGATCGCTGAACCGGGCGCTGATCCCGCCACCGCTGTGGGTGGTCGAGTTCTCTGCGATGATGCAGTTGACAAAGATTGGATCGTTGAATCCGGTGCTGATCCCGCCACCATCGTAATTGCTTGAGTTCTCAGTGATGATGCAGTTGGTGAATGTCGAGTGGCCAGGAAAATTCATGTAGACTCCGCCTCCACCTTGTTCGCTCACATTTCCCCTTATGAGACAATGGGCAAAAGTGGCGTCCGAGCGGTGGATCTCGACTCCGCCACCCTCTATCCCTGAATAGTTGTTGGAGATTGTGCAATTGGTGAAGGTGGGAGAGGAGTAGTTGCACCTGACTCCGGCCGCACCAAGCCCATTCGTATTCTCCGCAATCAGACAGTCTGTAAAGGAGGGGGAACCATAGGAGCAGAATATGCTGCTACCGTCAAAAGAGGAAACCGTGTTATTGACGATTCTACAGCGATGAATGGTGGGAGAGGCCACGTTGCACCAAACAGCTTGGCCGCGGCCGGTAATCGTGATGCCCGCCACCAGCGCTGGTGTAGGGGTATTCTCAAAGATGAGAGTTCTTCCTCTCGCGCTCTCTCCCTTGATAATTGTTGCCGCCACGATGGCTGAATCCTCTGGTGCCCAGCTCCGGATTCCGATGGCACGGGAGCCGATGAAAAGCTCGGATTCCAGGTAAGTACCGGGGGCGATCACCAGAGTATCACCGTCGCAACTGGCGGCAAGTGCCTCCGCGATGGTGTTGTAGTCCGAGGGCACCTGAAGCAGGGTCGGAGTATCTCCCCGTGGCGCGTCACAAGCCTCCCCGTGCGCACCCATGTTGGCTCCCGCTTGACCGGTTCCCAGGCAGGGGGAATCCGATGCCAGGCCGAGATTAAGCTGGCTACAGTCGGGCGTCGGGTTGCAGAGGCGCGGATCGGCATCGATGTTGCCCTCGCCCGGCCAGCCGCCTTCAATATCGGAATAGCTGACGATGAAGTCCTCGTCACCTTCGCCTTGATTCGGCACATTGTTCCACAGAATGCAGTTGGTGCTGTTTACGGTGGAAGACGCCTCGCAGAGAATACCCCCCGCGCTATCGGCGATGTTGTTCACCAGGGTGCAGTTGGTCAGGTAGAGCGTGGTGTGGGAGGTCTTGATTCCTCCTGCGTACATGATGGCCACATTGTGTACGATGGAGCACTTGTCCAGACGAAGCGAGGTGGTGTGGGCGTTGAACCCGCCGCCGTCTTCTTCTGCCGAGTTGTCCATGACAGTACAGTTGATGAAGCTCGGGCTTCCTAAGGTGCAAGCCACGCCGCCGCCGAAGTTCGCGCTGTTGTTGGTTGCGCTACAGTCGATAAAAGTTGGGTTTGCCCCATTCGTGGCTATCCCGCCGCCGCGAGTGCCTGCCGTGTTTCCGCGAAAGACGCAGTCGGTAACGGTTGGCGAACCGCCGTAGGCGTAGAAGCCGCCGCCGAGGCCCGCTGACGAATTTCCCTCGACGATACAGTTAGTAATGACGGGAGAGCCGATGGCAGTGTAAATTCCGCCCCCCCAGCCTGTGCCTCCGTAGCCGAGCGTCTTGTTGTCCCGGATGATGCAATGGCTGATCTGGGGAGATGATTCGCTGCAGTACACTCCACCACCTCCTGTGCTGTACCAACACCCGTCGATGGGTGTTCCAGTGCCACCTGTCAGGGTCAGCCCCGACAGAATAACAGAGGCTTGGAGGGTCTGATCGAAGGTCACCACGCTCAGCGGTATATCCGTGGAGGGTGCTTTCACAACAGTGGCCGCCACAACCGTCGAATCCTCAGGGGCGATGCCGGTGACTGTGATCGGTTTGAGCGAGCCCCAGAAGAAGAGGGCTTCTTCGTAGGTACCTGGCTGCACGACGACCCAATCTCCCGCCGAGGCGGCATTGATCGCGTCCTGAATCCGGTCGTAGTCTCCCGGCACGTCGATGCGAATCGCCTGTGCCCCCCACCAGCCAGAGGTCAAGAGGATGAACGGCAAAACATATCTAAACCGCATGGTGGTCCCTTTCGTACAATAATGCTGGATTCCAGTATTCTCCCGCTACCGGTTTGGTGCGAACGCAATCACAGGTTCTTCTTGCACCACTTAACGCCTCCGGCGGCGTCGTCAACCACGGCGCCCGCCATCAGTGTGAAGCGGGCGGCGGAGCCGGCCACCGCGGCCACGACCCCGCGCACACTTTGCCATACTCCCATCAGCGACACTCAAGCCCCACCCAGCCCCCATTGCAGGGGCCACCATAGGCTCCCATATCGGCGCGGCGGCCGTTGGGATAACGGTCGGGCCAGCGCGGATGCTGGTCGTAGATCCCGTCTTCCACCGTGGGGTCTCCGGCATCGATGCAGGGGGATTCGGGATGCAGCAGGTAGTCGAAACCGCGCAGAGAAACAAAGCGCGGGGCGGCATCGATGTTACCCTCGCCGCGCCAGCCGCCTTCAATATCGGAATAGGTGATGGTGACACTTGCGCCGCCTTCGACCTGATCCGGCACATTGTTCCAGAGAATGCAGTTGGTGATGGCCGCGGTGGTGAGATCTTGGCAATGGATCCCCCCGCCGGTACCGGCGACGTTGTTCGCCAAGGTGCAGTTGGTCAGGTAGAGCGAGGAGTGGAAGGCTTCGATCCCTCCGTAGAATTCGGCGGAATTGTCGGCGATGGAGCAGTTGGTCAGATGGAGCGAGCAGTAGTAGGCGTGGAATCCGCCGGCGATCGATTCCGCCGAGTTGCCCGCAACGGTACAGTTGATGAAGGACGGCGATCCCGTGTCGAAGGCCGCGCAGCCGCCGGTACGCGCGCTGTTGTTGGTCATGATGCAGTTGATGAAAGTCGGGTTCGATTCGTATTGCGAGTCTATCCCGCCACCGACGCGATCGGCCGTGTTTCCCTGAAAGGCGCAGTCGGTGACCGTTGGCGAGGAGTGCGTGGCGTAGAATCCGCCGCCGGCGTTGTGGGCCCAATTCCCCTGGAAGGTGCAGTGGGTGATGACGGGAGATGCGTAGGTACAGTAGATTCCGCCTCCCCAACCTCCCTTCCAGTCCCCGATCGCCTGATTGTCCCGAACAATGCAGTGGGTGATCTGGGGAGACGAATGATCGCAGAACACTCCACCGCCTCCCGTGCTGACATTCCACCCGACAAAGACCGTTGTTCCGTGACCGCCCGTCAGTGTCAGCCCCGACAGCACCGAGGTGAGTTGCTCGTTCGAGGCGAAGGTTACCGCGCTCAGCGGGTCCTCGGTCGTCGAGGGAGGATGCACAACGGTGGCCGCTACGATCGTTGAATCTTCAGGCTCGCTGCCGGTGACCGTGATCGCCTTGCCGAGAAAGTCGAGGGCTTCTTCGTAGGTACCGGGCTGCACGACGACCCGGTCCCCCGGCGCGGCGGCCGCGATCGCGTCCTGGATCCGCCCGTAGTCTCCCGGAACGTCGATCTGGATCGCCACTGCTCCCCGCCAGCCAGATGTCAAGAGGATGAACGACAAAATATGTCCAAGCCGCATGATGGTCCCTTTCATGAAGAATACTAAGAACCAGCATAACCCGGCCGCCGGTTCAGCTCGCACACAATCTCAGGTTCTTCTCGCGCCCCGCCTGCGTCAGGCGAAACGCGGCACCGCCAGCGTGGGTCCCGGGCGCACTTCGAACTCGCGCACCGCGCTCAGAAACTCGCCGTCCAGGACCATTTTGAACGGGCGACCGGTGGCCCGGGCCTGGAGCCGCCGGGCGGCGATCTCCCGCAGCGCCGCGGAATCCACCGGACGCCCGCGAAACACCCGCGGCAGCGCCCGGATCATCGCCAGGTCGCCGATCTCTCCTGCCATCACGTGCATCCGCCCCGCGCCGGCGAGGTGAAACACCTTGACCAGTCCGCCGAGGTCGATCGGAAAGGCGCCCACGTTCAGCGCGGTCAGAGTGCGGTAGGGGAGGGGCTGCCCGTCCACCGTGACCATGGCGTCGATCGCCGCGCGCAGAACCGTGGCGTAGTCGACAATGCGCGCCGGCAGCAGGCGCGCCGGCAGCAGCCGGGTGAGCAGAAAAGCGCTGCTCCCCTTGCCGATCACCTCCAGCATGGAGGCCGCGCCGGAGCCCCAGCGGGCGCCGCGGTAATGGTCGAAGAAGCCGGCACCGACACCGGCGATGGCGGCGGCGAAGCAGAGCCGCTCAAAGGGCTCCGATTCCCCGTTGGGCCGGTTGCGTTGACCGCGAACCCAGAGCGTCGGCAGTGCGCTCCGGAGCGGCTCCCGGCCCGTCCGCAGGGCGCCCAACAAGCGCCTCAGAATCTCTTCCGGCGTGCCGCGGATCCCGGCATAGCGGGCAACGAAGTCGATCGTGCCGCCGTTGCTGGGCACCACCATTTCAAGCGCGCCCGGCAGCGCCGCCACTCCCCCCGACTGCCGCGCCACGCTGTTGACCAGCCAGTGCAGACTGCCATCACCACCGTCCGCCACCCAGATCCGCACCCCGCGCCGCCGGAACTCCTCGACGGCGGCGGCAACCTCGGCGATCGAGTGGGTCTCCCGCACCACGCCACTCTCCCCCACCAGCGCTTGCAGCGCCGTCCCTCGCCCCCCGCGCTTGCGGTTCCTGCCGGAATGGGGGTTGGTGATCACGCCGAGAACGGGGTCGGGGGCGTCCCCTTCCCGATCACCCACGGCTGCGGTCTCGCCGCGGGCGCGGCGCGGACTGCCCGGCGCCAAAGAGTCGGCCGTGAAATCGCCGGGTTGAGCGTTGCTTTGGGGTGTGGCCATGGGCTGTTCTCCAGGAACCGCAAGAATAGCGCATCCATGGCACCGATTTGTTGAAGTGCGCCGGCGGCGCGGCTTCAATGTCGCGATCGTGCTCAGCGGCGCCGCCGATCATCCGATTCCGGCCGGATGCCGGCGGATGAATCGCCATCCCGTTGATTCATCCGCCGGCGCCAAAGGCGAGCGGCACAAACGCATCTTCCGCCCAGTTCAGGAGTGGGCGGCAGTCATGCCTACCACCAGAGCCAGGCGCCGTTCCAGGGGCCGCCGTAGGCACCCATGTCCGACCTTTGACCGTTGGCGGGTCCGAGTTCCGGCCAGATGTCGCTCGCGTCGTAGATCATGTCCACAAGGCCGGGGTCTCCAGCATCGATGCAGGGAGAACCGTAACTCAGAAGGTGAGTGAACTCATGCCAGTCGCCAAAGAGTGGATCGGCATCAATGTTGCCCCAGCCAGGCCAGCCGCCTCGGACGTCCGAATTGGAAACCGAGATGGTGACCACGCCGATATCGTAGATCTCGTCGGGGCTATTGTTCCAGACGATGCAGTTGTTCAGGGTGGCGTGTGCCTGGTTGTTGCGCACCCCGCCGCCGCGCAGGCCGGAGTTGTTGCTGATGGTGGTGTTGATGATGGTCGGCTCCGAGCCTTCGCTAACGCGGAAACCGCTTCCGTCGTCGGCCGTATTGCCCAACACCAGGCAATTGACAACCAAACCACGCGCGGTATCAGCGTAGTCGAAACCACCGCCGTTGTACCCCGAGTTGTTCTGGATCAGGCTGTGTGTGACCAGTGGCTTCGAGGCGCGCCCGACGGTACCGAGTCCGCCACCGCCATCCGCTTCAGCCAGGTTGCCCTCAATCGTGCAGGCGAAAACGGTCGGCGAGGAATCTTCGCTGCCGATGCCACCGGCGAACTCCACTGCCTCATTGTCCGCAATGTGGCAGTGGATGATCAGAGGGGCGGACTCAAAGCAGTAGATGCCGCCTACGTCCCAGGCGCGGTTGCCAACGATTTCGCAGCTGCCGATGGTGGGAGATGCACCGTAGCGGCAAGCGATACCGCCCCCACGGTCTGAGTTGCCATTGGTTACGGTGATGCCGGTGAGCGTTGCCCCCGAGGCGGCCGGGCCCACGAAATCGATCACGCGGCGGTGGTCATCGCCACTGAGTACCGTTGCGGCGACCACTTCCGGGTCGGTCGGCGCCGTTGACCGGATGTGTACCGCATGATCCACCATGAATGTCTCTTCTTCGTCATAGGTGCCGGGAGCGAGGAGAATGGTGTCGCCGTCGCAGGCCCAGCGAAGGGCGCGCTTGAGGGTCGCCATGTCCTCCGGAATGGCGATCACCTTGGGGGTGTTGACCTGCGGTTGGGTGCAGCGCACACCGACATGACCCATATCGCTTCCCGCCTCGCCACTGCCGGCGCAGGGGGAATCGGAGGCCAGTCCCGCGTCGTGACGGGCGCAGGCGCCGCCGCAGAAGCGCGGATCGGCGTTGATATTGCCCATCCCGTCCCAGCCGCCCTCCACATCGGAGTAGCGCACGCTGACATCGGCCGGCTCGGCGGTAATTGCGCTTGGCCAGTTCTGCCACAGGATACTGCTGCCGACATCGGCCGTTGCGCCGCCGAGGACACGCAAGCCACCGCCGCGCTCTCCGGCCAGGTTGGAAAGCAAAGTGCAGTGCTGAACGTCGCCCATCGCACCACCGAAGAGCGAAATCCCGCCGCCGTCGTAACGGGCCTGATTCGCGCTCAGCACACTATCCAGGATATGGAGTTCGCCGCCGCTGCAGAAAACCGCACCGCCGTCGCTTCGTGACCGATTGGCGAGTGCCTTGCTGGTGGTGATCGTCGTATGGCTGTCCCGCAGATCGAAACCACCGCCGCTGTCCTCGGCTTCGTTGTCAATGATGAGGCACATCTCGAAGATCGCTGTGGCTCCACCGCCCACGCGGATTCCACCCCCATCGTCGTCTGCCTTGTTGTCTTCGATGGCCACTGCGAGGAATTCTGGTGCGCCGCCGTCGATGTGTACCCCGCCACCATCTCCGTCAGTCACGTTGCCGCGAATGGTCGAATCTTGTACAAGAGCGCTGGAATCACGCAGCAGCATTCCGCCGCCCTTGGTCTCCCCGTAGTTGTTCTGAATCACACAGTGGGTCACGGAGGGAGAGGCGCCGGTGCAGGACACGCCTCCCCCGGTGGAGGAACTGCCTCCCGTAATCGTAAAGCCGGTCAGCAGCGAAGCGCGTGTCTCCCCTGCCTCAAAGGTGACCCCTCTTTGGGCTCCTCCCGCATCGATAACCGTACCGGCAACAACGGCTTCGTCTTCCGGGTCGATGCTGGTGACGACGATCGCCTTTCCCCTAAAATTGATGGACTCCAGGTAGCTGCCGGGGGCAACCATGACGGAATCACCGGTGGCGGCTGCGTCAATCGCCATCTGGATTGTTGGTTGATCCCCCGGGACCTGAATGACTGAGGCCATCGCCGACCCAGGCACCAGGGCGCAGAGTCCCAGCAGGCTCGCAAGGCGTCGGCCTCGACCTGCCGCGGATTGACTGCACAAGCGGGAACTCTGGGTGAACGTGCGTGTTGGTTTCATGTTGCTCCTCGGTTGCTAAGCGATCGACTCAGTGCCTCAAGCGTGGCATGGCGACTTCTCCGACCATGCACTGTCCAAGTGCCATGGTAGAAGTTCGCGCTCCCGTCGGTATCCCTGGCAAGGGAACCGCAGTATGACCCCCACTAATCCGACTATAACCCGGTTCTTTTAATCTCAGCAAAGAGTTTTCTCACCATTCCGTGGAGTCTCGGGTTGAATCGCTCCCGGTGTCCGATGCTCAACGAAGACCGACCAACGAGAGTCTTCTTGGGGGTGACTCTTGCCGAATCTTCCGCTGCGCATTTCGCAATTCCGTGGCGAGAGCAAACAGTCGTTGGTACAGCCATCTCGGTCGTGCACTCTGTCGCCAATCCTTTCATGCTCGCTCCATCGTCTTTTGGAATCAGGTTGAGTGGATCAAGTCCCCGTCTATGAAGCCAGGTTGTCCCCGGTCGTCAACTCCCATGCCCCCGGCGCACCCCCGTGCGATTGCCTCCGCTTGGTGAAGAAGATGACTACTGCGAAGACTAATCTCAAGATCGACAAGATCAAGGGAAAAAAGCCCGCCAAGAGACT
>JALXCG010000830.1 GCA_026991065.1 Gemmatimonadota bacterium
CTGCCACCGCCCGACTACCGGGCCATCCTGGTCGAACTCATCAACGGCGCCCCCGAAGGCGATGGTGAAACCGCCGCCGAAGAATCCCCCCGCACAGCCGGTCCGAAACCGGCTGAAATCGCGGCATCACCTGAATCGCCGAGCACCTCGGAGCCACCCACCGGGGCACAAGCCACTCCGGCGGAAGAAGTACCCCTGAGCAGTCCCGATTGGCCCTCCGAACCACCGCGAAAAGGCGCCACGCCTCCCCCGTCCCAAACCACTCCCGACCCGGCGGACAATCCGCCCCCGCCGCAAGAGAAGTGACCATGACCACCATCTCCACTCTGCTTGAACGCTGGCGCCAGGAGCCCTACCTGGTCTTCTTCTTCCACGGTGCCTTTCTGGCCTGGCTGGGGATTCTCCCATGGCTGCTCCTGGCCACCGGTCTCTCCTCCGACTATCCGGCGACCTACCACGCCTACACACAGATTCAAGGCTTTCTGACCACCTTCGCCATCGGCTTTCTTTTCACCGCCCTGCCCCGCCGGACCGGCACCGCGCGCCCCTCCAAAGCGCAGGTGGTTGCCGGGCTGGCATTGCCGTTTCTCCTCACGCTGGCCGCATGGCGCGGTGCCTGGGTCACCGCGCAGCTCATCTGGGTCGTTCTGGCGCTGCTCCTGCTGGAATTCGCGCTGCGACGCTTTTTCTCTCCCCGCGCCGACCGCCGCCCACCGATCGCCTTCATCTGGGTGCCGATCTCCCTGCTGATGAGCCTGGCGGGCGCCCTCTTCATCCTCTCCGCCAACCTCCAGGACTCGGCGCCGGCCTGGCTCGAAGCGTACGGCCGTCTGCTCCTGCTGCAGGGCTATTTTCTCGGCCTGATCGTCGGCGTCGGCGCCCTGGTCTTCCCCCTTCTCACCCGCTCCGGCGGTACCCGTGATGCCACCCGCGCCGACCTCGGTCGCGGCCTGCTGCACCTCGTTGCGGCACTTCTGCTGCTGCTCAGTTTCGCGCTGGAAGTGCAGGCGCGCTACAGCGCCGGCTACGCCCTGCGCGGAGCCGTTGTCCTCATCGTGCTTCTTTTCAGTGCCGAGATCTGGCGTCCGCCCAGCGTTCCCGGCTGGCATCGGCGGGCCATCTGGCTCACCCCCTGGTTGACTGTTCTCGGCTACGCCATCGCCGCGATCGCCCCGGAGATCCGCCAGGGCGCGCTGCACGTCACCCTGATCGGAGGTTTCGCCCTGCTGGCCTTCACCGTCGGCATGCATGTCGCCCTCGCCCACAGCGGTTTCAAGGCGCTGGTCAACGGTCGCAGCCCGCTTTCGCTGGTTCTTGCCGCGGCTTTCCTGGCTGCCGGCGGCGCTCGGCTGCTGGCGGAAACCGACCCACCCCACCGCCTCATCTGGCTGGGGACAGCGGCCCTGCTCTTTCTCGCCGGCACCCTCGCCTGGGGCGGCCTCATGGTTCCCCGGATTCGCCCTTTCGCGGCGGCTCCTGAAACAGAGTCAACCGCCGCCGGGGAGCCGGCCCGATGATGCTGCACCCGATCAACCACGCCCCCACGGTCATCATCGTCGGCGCCGGAAGCGCGGGGCTCACCTTGGCCTGGAAGTTGGCCGCCCGTGAGGTGCGCGTCCTGGTGGTGGAGAAGAGTCCGCGCGAAACCCTCGGCCGCACCTGGGTCAACGGTGTAGAGGAGCGCCTCTTCGCCGACGTCGGGCTGCCTCGCCCGGCGGCCCCTCTGCGCTTTGCTGAACGCGAACGCTTCATCATCCAAGCCCCCGGCGGCAGCCGCCTGGTGGTCCACAAGCCCGCGGTGGCGGAGATCGACATGCGCCACTTGAGCACCGCGCTCTTCGCCCAAGCGCGGCTTGCCGGAGCGAAATTCCGCTTCCGCACCAAGGCAACGCGCCTGCGGGTGCGCGACGGTTCCGTCACCGGCGTGGTCCTGCGCGCGGCCGACGGCACCGAAGAGGAACTGGGCGCGCGCTGCGTGGTCCACGCCGCCGGTCACCGCCCACTGCCCGGTACTGCGGCCCTGGGCGATGCCGCTCCCGGCGGCGAGGTGGACCCGAGCGATTTCTGCGTCGCACTGCAGGAAGTCTATGCCATCAGCGACCCTGCCGCGGCCCGGCGCCATCTGCTCGCGCAGCACCTGGAACCCGGCGATTCCCTCTCCCGCATCGGTGTCCGCGGCGGCTACGCCATCTCCAACATCTCCATCGACGTTGAAAAGGGTGAGGTCGCCTTTCTCACCGGGGCCATGCTGAAACAGGGGCCACAGGCGGCCCGGCAGATGCTCGACGAGGCTCGGCACGCCCTCGACTTTGTGGGCCCCAGGCTCTTTGGCGGCGGCGGTTTAATCCCGGTGCGCCGGCCACATGACAAACTGATCGCCCCCGGCTACGCTCTGCTTGGTGACGCCGCCTGTCAGGTCTATCCGGCACACGGCAGCGGCGTCGCCACCGGAATGCGGGCCGCCCTCCTCCTGGCCAACACTCTGGTCGGGGCGCTGCGCTCCAGCGATCCGCTCGACGAGGAGGCTCTCTGGCCCTACGCCGCTCTCTTCATGCGCTCGCGCGGAGCGCTCTGCGCCGCCGCCGAAGTCACCCGCCGCTTCGCCGAATCGCTCTCCCCGGCGGACAGCGACGCCCTGATCGAGCGCGGGCTGCTGGAGCCGGCGATGAGCCAGGCGGTTCTCGCCTGCCTGCCGTTCCGCCCACCGCTCCATCGCCTCCCCGCTCTACTCTGGCGGGTGCTCGGCTCCGGTGAATTCGGCTGGAGGCTCCTGCGGGCCCTGCGTCGCGCAGCCGCCCAGGAGCGCCACTATCGCCGATTTCCAGCCACCTACAGCCCGCAGGAGTTCCACTACTGGGCGGAACGAGCCCGACGCGGCTGATCACCGCGGCGCCACACGCCGAGTGATCAGCGGCTCGAATCAACCACAGCCGCCACCGGCCACCGTGATCACCTTGTTCAGTTTCACCTTCTTCTCAAACTCCTGCTCCGGAATGTGCAGGTGATGAGGATCGGGCCAGGCGATCTCGGTGCGATCGCCCAGGGCGACCGGGAAGATGTAGCGCAACCCTTCCCCCCGGGGTTCGTCGGTCGCCTGCACCAGCGGCTGCACCGGCACCGGGCGCGGCTCCGAATACTCGCCGAACTCCTTGAGCCAGCGATTGATCCCACCGGCGAGAATGTAGGCATTGCTGCTCTGCACCGCCTTCAGAATCCGCCACCCCTGCGTCGCGCGCTCCTCGCCATTGGAAACCAGCACGACCACCGCCTCGGGATTCAGCGCGGCACCGACCTCGCCGGCGAGCTGATCGAAGGTGACGCGCCGCGCCTCCTGAAAGTGGAACATGTTGTAATCTGCTTCGTCGCGCAGATCCAAAACCACCAGGCGGACCTGATTGTTGTGCATCAGATCCAGCATCTCCGCCGGCTCGATCTGCACCTCACGAGCTTCCAGGGCGCGCTCCAGTTCAGCGGTTTTGCGCACCACCTTGTCGGCGGCGTCCGGCTGCGGAACTACCACCAGAGCGAGGCTGGCAAGGGCCAGCACAGTGGCTCCAACAGTTTTGAAGGTTGACATGGTGAGTTCCTCCTAATCCCGGGCCTTGTCACGGTTGCCCCGCGCGGCTTCGTAGGTATCCGCTCCCCAGAACGTAAAAAGAGCGACCGCGGTCACCAAAACCGCTGTCTCCCCTTTGGAGATGCCGAGCCACTGGTCCAATGTGTAGGTGCCACGGAATCCCGCTTGCTGGAAGAACTCCCAGAACTTCGGCACCACCTCGCCAAACGCCACGATCCCGACAAAGAGCCCGGCGATGAAGAAGAGCCCGTCGAGTTTCAGCGTGGAGGTTGCGACCAGGCTGGTGCCGGGGCAATATCCTCCCACCACCATGCCGATGCCGAGCAGTGCCCCGCCGAGAATCCCCGATCCCAGGTAGGTTTCGTCGATCCAGACGCGGTCGAGATCGAGCCAGCCAAGGGCACTGGCCCAGAGGGTGAGCAGCATGGCGACAACAATCGCCGTGAACATCACCCGCACAACGGTGAGATCGGTCAGATAGAACTGACCGGCAATGCGCCGCGAATCACCGAACCCGCTACGCTCGAGAGCAACACCAAACCCCGCGCCAATCAGAACATTGACCAGGAAGAAGGCGACCCCGCTCCATTCAAAAGGTGCCATGATTCCGACTCCTCAATTCCACGCTTTGCGGAACAACCAGGCCACAGCGTAGCCCCCCGCGAATGCGGCCAACATGAATGCCCAGCTGCCCACCGCGAGAGTGGCGCCTCCGGTCAGCGCCTGCCCGGAGGTGCAGCCACGTGCGAGGCGCGCGCCGAAACCGGCAATGATGCCGCCGGCGAATGCCAGGGTCCAGCGCGCTCCGACCGAGATATTCGGCCCCCGCAGCGTCTCCACGCGACAACGCCCGGCCAGTTTTCCGGAAGTAAACCCACCCAAAGCCACCCCAACCAGCAGCGGAATGATCCAATGCTGCAGTGGCGCGGTCGAGTAGTGGCTGAGATAGGGAGAGAGGCGTACGTGATCGGGAATCACGACATTCATTACGGCTGCGGCGATCCGGGCAAAACCGCCGGAAGCGCCCAACCCGTGGCCGGTCAAGAAAAACGCCGCGAAGAGGACAAATCCGAGAAAGGCGCCCCCCAGATAGGGATTCCAAAGGCGATTCTCGGGCGAAGAAACGGGTCTCATGCTTTCCCTCCATCCTGGCCCTCTTCGAGATGGCCGTCGTGGTCCGGAATGGTACCTACGATCATGGCCCGGATGTTGGCCAAAGGCGTGTCGCCGGTAGTGGTCAAGTAGATGTGCATCACGGTGAAGCTGAGGAAAAACCAGGCCGCCATCGCATGAATCGGCACCAAATAGGTGAGTCCGCCGATCGGCTCCAGCAGTTGCGGCCACCGTCCGCCCGCCCACATCGCCACCCCGGTCACAATTTGCACCGGCAGCAGAACATTGAGAATGGCGAGATAGGTGATCTTCTGCAGCGGGTTGAGCTTGTTGTCAGGACCATGCTTCATCGGGTGCGGTTCGCCGCGAAATATGCCGCTCAGGTAGTACTTGGCCTGGGCGAAAGCCAAGCTCATGAACTCCTTCTCGGCCGGGATGTACTGGCGAATAAAGCCGCTGGTCATGAAGTAGAAGAACCCGAGGATCGCATTCAGCAGCAGCAGCGCACCGGCCGCATTGTGAATCAGCACGGCGGTTGAGAATCCAAAAACGTGCAGAGCTTGCGGCGCATGAACCTCGGCACCGGTCAGCAACAGAACCCCAATGGTGATGGCTTGGATCCAGTGCCACAGACGCTCGTTCGCGGTATACATCAAGATCTGTTTCACGACCGCACCTCCGTTTCCTTCTTGGAATCGGCGAAACTGGCGAGAAAGACGCGTGTGCCGCCATGAATCAGAACCCCGATCACGACCAGGATCAGTGACCAGCGGCCGATGACATCTACCCAAGGGAAGCTCTCGTAGCCCAGCAGGTAGATTCCCGCCCTGGTGGCATTCGGTTGATAGAGCAAGCGTCCGTCGTCGCTCAGCAGCAGATCTCCCGCCAAGCGCACCGTGGCATCCTGAACCATCACCGGCATAACGCCGCCCGGAACATAATCCGCCAGCACCGTACTCCGGCTGAAGCGGGAGTCGCCGCCGTGGCAGACCCTGCAATCACGCAGCGCCGCTACTCCCGGGGCCACGTCATGGTGAACACCGTAGGGTTGAATCTCACCGCGAATCTCAGCATCGGCGACGCCCGCCGATTGCAGCGCCTGCTGTATCGCGGCCACTTTGGCGTCGCTGTCCAGACGCAACTCTTCGATCGTCACGGAACCATCGTGATTCTCATCCAGCGCCTGAACAATGCTGCGCCGATAACTGCCGTCGGCGGCAAAAAGCGCTTGTTGCAGTTGCGGCAGAGGCACGGGGCGGCCGCGCTGCCGATCGAGCCAATACCAAGTGGTGACCAGATTCTGCGGCGCCAAACGCGTACTGCCATCCAACTCGTTGCGCTGTAGCAGCACCGGCTGGTAACCAGCGACCAAAGTGCGTGGATCGTGTGGATCGCCCTTCACCCCGCGGTAGTTCACAAGTGCCTCCCGCTCCGGACTGAGCAGAGTCCAGTCGGTCTGCCGGCGAGCCGCCGCGTAGAGCCGCGGAACGTGACACGCCTCGCAGCGCATGCTGCTCATGTGACGCTCGACCGACGGCAGCCAGGTGTGGGTTCCCTCCAACCGGTGACAGTCGACGCAGTCGCGTCCACTGCCATCCAGGTCGCGCGCAACCGTCGCCTGCGAAGAGTGCCCCTTGCCGAAATCGTGGCTCGGAGTCTTGAGAAACTCGCCGATCGCGAGCCGCCCGGTGGGGTGTTTCAGGTGGGTGGGCTGAGTCTGCCGCGACTCGGCAAAAAAGGCGGGATTGTTGAGCGACCCGTGACAGTCGCTGCAAACCAGCAGACGCTCCGCATGAACATCCCAGGGGCGACTCAACTCCTCCTTGCCCGCGACGTTCATTCCGGAGCGCCGAATGCGCGTCCCGGCAATGATCTCGCCGGTGGTCTCGGTCATCGGCCGGTCGACCGAAGGCGGCAGGAAGAAGGGCTCATCCGGGCCATCCTGCACCGCGCCGTGACAGATTCCGCAGTTGTGGCTGGCCGGCTTGCGCAGCGGCAGCAGCGTGGCGGGAACCTTGCCGTCGGCATCGAAATGATCCGCGGCATACTGCCACTGCCCCGCTTCTCGGGTTACCAGACCGGTTTCCGCCAAGGTCGCGGTCGCCGCCCAGGCAAAACGCCCCGCCCGCAGCTCCGCGCTTCGCTCATCGACCGCCGGATCCGGCAGATGGCAGAGGAAGCAGTTCATCTCCACCACCCCGGAACTCTGCCAATCCCACGGTTCGGAAGTGCCTGGCTCGACCCCACGGACATGAGTCAAAGGACTCGTGGATGCGTTGCTCGGCAGCTCCATCAGCGACCGGCCATCCGCGCTTTGCACGGCAAAACCGCCACCCACGTGATGGGTGCCGAAGCGCCGCAGCCAGTCTGCCAGCCCGAGATCGAACTGCTCCGGATCGAAGCGCTCGTAGGTAAGCGGATCGAAGCGTTCAAGCAGCCCGGGGCCGTGGTCGAAACCGCGTCCACTGGGAGTGAACTTCTCTTCGTTGGTGCCCAGCCACACATGGTAGCTGTGCCCGGCGATGTAACCGGTGTCGTGGCAAGCGCCGCAAGTGCGCATGGTCGAAACCGGCCGCCCGGTTGTCAAGGCCGCGCCACCATCAATGTCGATCAGTTCCACCGGTGGATGCAGAGCTGACACCGAGGCAAGAGCCGGGGCGGGCAGCAGCATCAGACCCAAGCAACCGCTGAATGCACGCAGCAACTTCATTGTGCTTCCCCCCCTTCCGAGTGCAGAAGATCCAGCTGCCGGCGGCCTCCGCGATCGCGCGGATCGCCGGGATAGCCCAGTGCCGCCCAATCCATCCGCCCATGCTCGCCATGACAGTCGGCGCACTGCAGCGCTTCCTCTTTGGTGGCTACCATGTGCGATTGCGGCCAATACATCTCGGTCCGGGCAAAGCCATATTCGCCGCTGTATTTCAAACCGGTGATCGGTTCCGCCTGGCGGCAGGCCCGGTCCCAGTCAAACTCAGTCCAGTAGCCACCCGGGCCGACCGTATTGGGCACCAGGAAATACTTATACTTCTTGTCGTAAATCTGGTTGCCCCGATGCACCTTGAACGGCCAGATCTTGGCCGTGGGATCGGCAATGTCGCCACGGGGCGAATTCAGCGCAGTCACTCCTTCCGGGTCGATCTTGTCGCCCTTCAGGTAGCGGTTCGCGAGGCCGTTGTACCAGTAGTATTCGGGCACTACGTTGCGCTCGTAGCGGAAACGCCCCTTGATCTTCATGTAGACGTGGTGATCGGTAATCGGCAGATCCTGCCCCGCCTCCGACCAGTCCCAGTGCATCTTGGTGGCTTCGCGAACGGCAAACTCGGGAATGTGGCACGTCTGGCAAGCCACCGCGGCAACGTGCGCGTTCAACCGTTCGTTCTCATGGGGTGCTTCAACGTGACAGTCGGTGCAACCGATACCGGCGACATCGTCCACACTGACCGACATTGAGCGGCCCGGGATCTTGTGATTCTCGGCATGGTGGCACTCAACACAGGAAAAATCCAAGCGCCCCATGTGGACATCGATCTCTTCACTGGGGAAAAACATCGTCTGGTCGAGGTCACCATGCTTGACCGCATCGCCACCGCCACCGTTGAAATGGCAGTAGCCACAATTGGTGCGCTCCGGCAGCCCCACGCTCTTGGCCGCCGCCAGCAGATCGACATCCGCCGGGGGATTTCCCGCCCGGCCCTTGCGGTAGCCGCCACTCTGGTCATGGCAGACCAGACAATCGATGTGCGTCGGGTCGTCGAAATCGAAATTCTGATCATGCCAATCATATCCGGCATGACAGGTGGTGCACTTCGGCCAGTTGCTCTCCACGCTGATACAGAAGTTGTTCAGCAGGTTCTTTTTGCCAATGGCGACCGGCTGGTCATGCCCCGGCACTTGGGCGGGGGTTCCATGCCACTGCCAGTGGGCGGTGTGGAGAAACTCCTCTCCCTGCTCGGCGTGGCATTCAAGACAGGCGCGCGTAACCGCGGGACCATCGACGAACTCCAAACCGGCAAAGAACCTTGAGTGGTCCACGTGCGCGACGTGGCTCGGAAGGCGCGAAAAGGGATCATCCCGCCGCTCTTGCGCAAAGCCTTGAAAGCGGACCAACGCAGTGATCGCACCCAATACGCTCAACACAACGGCGACCAGAAGGAGCGAGTGCTTTGCACCCATCGGCTCACCTCGTCAGTTTCTGTTCTGGCCCGCCCGGCCCCGGTGGACGCCCATCCACGGCAGCGCCAAGCCAGGAACGCGATAAAAACCCCGAACTCACCGCAGACTCTCCGCGGCAACAGCATCTCGGACCAGTGTCTTTTTCGTGGGGAAGGGTGATGGAAATCGGCAGTATGGCACCAGCCGCCTTTTTTGTCACCTAAATCTACTGAAAGTGCAATAAATTATTGGAGCGCTCTCCGGCCATCTCCCCGGATCCGGAAAATCCCTCTAACCTATTGTTTGCGCGTGCGCTCAACCGCCGGCGTGAGCCGGCCCCGGCGCCCCGGAGTAACATTCGCAGGCATGGAATCTCCCGACGCTATGACGCATCGCGGCATCAGCTACACTCTTCCACTGCACGATTATACACAAGCTACACAATCCGCTTGAGCGACACCGAGGCAGAGAATGTTTCACTTGAACAGCAACAGTTCTTTTCGCAGCAGCGACGCGGCAGATGAAAAATCCCGCCGCTTTTTCAATCGGGTGGCTTTTGCCTTCCCGCTTATCGAGCGTGCCCTCCTGCCCGGCTACCGCCAGGCGCTCGCCGCCACCCGGCTGGATACTGCGCTGACGGTCCTTGACCTGGGCACTGGAACCGGGATCCTGGCCGCGGCTTTTGCTGAGCGCGGTCACGTGGTGAAGGGGCTGGATTTCGCTCAACGGCTCCTGCAGCGTGCCGTTCGCCGTCACCCAACGGTTGCGTTCGAACTCTTTAACCTGGCCGACCTGGATTCCCTGCCAACCAACTCCTGGGACGTGGTCTCGATGGGCTATCTCCTCCACGGCCTTGACCGCGACTTCCGCCAGGCGGTCCTCCGCGAAGCCGCGCGCATCGCCAACTCCCATGTGCTGATCTTTGACTACGGCGAACCGGGCAACGCGTTGGTGCGTTTCATTGAATGGATCGAGGGTCCCCACTATCCAGAGTTTCTTCGGGACTCGCGGGCCATCGATTTCGCCAGAGCCGGGCTCACCCTGCGCCACCATCGACCGATGCGCGGTTCCGGCGCCATGTGGCTCTGTGTGCCCGACTCCTGAACCCGCCCCGCGCAACCAATCAGGGTGAAGAAAAGGTTCCACCGAGAGCAGCCTCGACCGCCCTTCCAACCGCCTCCGCGGCCGCGGTGCACTCATTAATGCCGATGCCGCGAAACGCATTGCCGACCAGGTGGACACCGGGTGGCAAGGCCTCTTCCACCGCCGCCACGCGGGCCAGATGGCCCAACTCATATTGCGGAATCGCTTCGGGCCAACGGCTGATCCGGGTGTATTGCGGGGTGCCGCAGACGCCCATCAGTGCGCTCAACTCCGCCAACACGGTGGCGATCAGTTCCGACTCCGGCAGCAGCGCCAGATCACCCTGCCGCCGCCCCCCAACCAGCGTGCGCAGCAACACCTTGCCGCGGGGAGATCGCGCTCCGGGGAAGATCGCCGAAGTCCACAGCGAGCCCAGAATTGCGCGCCGCTCAATCCCCGGACAGAGGAATCCGAATCCGGCGACCGGCCCCGGCAGATCCGCGCCGTCGAAGAGCATCTCCACCACCGCCACCGCCGCATAGGGGATGCGCCGGCAGGCCTCCA
>JALXCG010000831.1 GCA_026991065.1 Gemmatimonadota bacterium
CACCGCGCACCTTTCCTGCTGGAATCGGGCGTCGATCTGGGTAAGAGCCGGGTCGCCCGTGTCTCACTCGGCTCGCTCGATGGTCGGGTCAAGACGCTGCACCCGCAGGATGGCTCCGTTGCAGAGGGGCGCTTCGAGTCCTTGGCCGGAGACTACCCGCAAGCCTCTCCAGAGTGTACCTGGTGTGTCGTCAACGAGTGCCTTCTGGGCGGTGATTGGTGCTCGTGGGCCATGACCCTGGTGGTGAACTGCTGGGACTGCTGGCTTGGGGCAGACTGCACCGATTGCTTTGTGGCGATCGCCCAGTCGATCAGTTGCCGCCTCATCGAATGTGCTGCATGCGATGCACAGTGTGAGGATTTGCTGCCGCCGCCTCCTCCCCCCTTTGTGTTTGTTCGTTCCGGTACTTTTACCATGGGGGACGGCGTGTCGTGGTGCGGCAGCGACGAACGCCAGGTGACTCTGACCTACGATTTCTGGATCGGTCAGTATGAAGTGACGAACCAGGAGTATCTGGATCTGTTGCAGTGGGCTTACGATCGGGGCTACGTGACGGCGACGTCCTTGTCGGTTCAGGACAACCTCGATGGGAGCACCGAGGAGTTGGTGGACCTGAACGCCCCCGACTGCGAGATCGCATACTCGGGCGGAGTGTTCACGCTGCGGGATGCGGGCCACGGGATCAATCCCGACCACCCGATGAAGGAAGTGACGTGGTATGGGGCGGCGGCCTACTGCGACTGGCTCTCGCTGGCGGAAGGGCTTCCCCGCGCCTATGACCATTCGACGTGGAAGTGGATCTGCGGTGGTGGTGATCCCTATTCCGCTACCGGCTATCGACTGCCGACCGATGCCGAGTGGGAGTATGTGGCGCAGTGGAATGATGAGCGGCGCTATCCTTGGGGGGATGAGGCGCCACAGGAATGCGTCCACGCGAACTACAACTGGTGCGCCGGCTGGACTTCTCCAGTGGGCAGCTATCCAGCCGGCGCACAGCCGAATCTCAAGGAGCCGATCCACGATCTCTCGGGCAATGTCTGGGAGTGGACGAACGATTGGTGGCAATGCAACCTGGGCACGACACCGCAGATGGATCCGCGGGGACCCGAAAGCGGCTCCAGTCGGGTCATACGGGGCGGCAGTTGGTACGACTACGCAGCCAACCTGCGCGCCTCCTACCGCCTTCAGGCCGGCCCCAGCGCAGTCGAGAGCTACCTCGGTTTCCGCCCAGTCAGGTCGGACTGAGGTTCCTCCTGAACGTCATGTGGCCATCCGCAATCCACAAGATCTGACAACATCTCTTCCGGGCGCGGTGCTTCTCAATGGGGGCGCCGCGCCTCTTTTGTTTGGGTTTCCCTGAACCGTTCGGCGTCGAAGCGCGTATGATCCTCTCCGGACTACCAATGGCCTGGGGAGCTACCCGCGGCAGTGGAGAACTCCCGAAGTGAGATGCGGAGGTTGCGATGGGCTTGGCTCGATGGAGAAGAGAGTGGTTGCTGCTGGCGATTGGCGGGGTCACTGTGGCGGCCATGGAAGCCGTTCCGGCGACTGCCGCTCAGCTGGATTATGTCCGCTCGTTCGAAGGGATTGACGAGTACCGGTTGGACAATGGCCTGCAGGTTTTGCTCTTTCCCGATTCCGGGCAGTCCACCACCACGGTGAACATCACCTATCTTGTTGGATCCGCGTCCGAGCGCTACGGCGAGACCGGAATGGCGCATCTGCTTGAGCACCTCATGTTCAAAGGGTCCACGCATCACCCCAAAATCCCCGATGAACTGACGGCGCATGGGTCGCGCCCCAATGGCACCACCTGGTATGACCGCACCAACTACTTTGAGACCTTCCCGGCGACCGCGGAGAACCTGGAGTGGGCGCTGGATCTGGAAGCGGATCGGATGGTGAACTCGTTCCTCGATCCGGCCGATCTGGAGTCGGAGATGACGGTGGTGCGCAATGAGTTCGAACTTGGAGAGAACCAGCCGTTGAGCATCCTGCAGGAGCGGGTCTACTCCACTGCCTATCTGTGGCACAACTACGGCAACTCCACCATTGGCGCGCGCTCCGATATTGAGAATGTCCCGATGAGCAAGATCCGGGCCTTCTACCAGACCTGGTATCGGCCGGACAATGCCGTGCTGGTGGTGGCCGGTCGTTTCGATCGCGACTTGGCGCTCGATCTCATCACCCGGAAATTCGCGCCGATCGTGCCGCCTGATCTGCCGATTCCGGTGCAATACACGGTAGAGCCCGCGCAGGATGGTCCCCGCGCGGTCACCCTGCGCCGGGTGGGGGATGTGCAGGAGGTCGCACTGGCCTACCACATCCCTGCCGGGCCGCATGCCGACCAGGTGCCGCTGGCCGTTTTCGCGCGGATCGTTGGCGCTACACCGACTGGGCGACTGCACGAACTCTTGGTGGAAAAGCAGAAAGCAACATCGGTGTGGGCGAGCGCGGATCGGCTGCATGACCCCGGCCTTTTTACGGTTTTTTGCGAAGTCCCGAAGGATCTACCGATCACCGACGTGCTGGCGACGATGATCGAGAGTGTCGAGAATCCGCCGGCAATTACTCAGGAAGAGGTAGATCGCGCCCGGGAACAGTTGCTGAGCAAGTGGCACAAGCGCATGCGGAACACCTCCTGGGCGGCGGTTGGATTGAGCGAATGGGCGGCAATGGGGGATTGGCGTCTGCTCTTTCTTCTGCGCGATCGGTTGGCGAGCGTCACGGTCGAGGATGTTGAGAGAGTGGCCGCCGATTATCTGCGAGAGACCAACCGGACCACGGGGATCTACGCGCCGACGGAGGAGAGAGATCGGGTCGAGATTCCGCCGACTCCGGACTTGAAAACGATGCTGGCTGACTATTCGACGACCCAGTTGGCCAGCAGCGGCGAGGAGTTTGATGCTTCTCCCGGCAACATCGAGTCGCTTCTTCAGCGTGTTGAACTCCCGGTTGGTACCAAATTGGCGCTGCTGCCGAAGCCGACCCGCGGGCACACGGTCAATCTGCGGCTGCGCATGAATCTTGGTAGCGAAGAGAGCTTGCGGGGCAAGAAAGCGATTGGCGACTTGACCGGCGACATGTTGATGCGCGGAACGGAGCAGCACAGCCGTGATCAGCTTCACGACGAGTTGGATGCCCTGCAGGCACAATTCTATGTGTGGGGTAGTGCCC
>JALXCG010000832.1 GCA_026991065.1 Gemmatimonadota bacterium
ACCTTGACCAGGGGGGAGAGCTTGCGCGTGAAGGTTCCAAAACCATCGCTGAAAAGAAAACCGGGGCCCGGCTCCACTGCGTTCTCACTCTGCATCAACTCTCCGTAGACCTTGTAGAACTGGTAATCGGGTGACCAGAGTTCGGGATTGGCGCCGATGTCGCGCATGCTCCAGCCCACCAGTTTCGAGGTCGGATAACAGGCAACCACCCGCACCCAGCCGTCGAAGGTGGAGGCCGCGGGATAGTTGGGGGTGGCCGGCAGACCACTACCGATGCGCAACGACTGATTGGGACCCAGGCCGCCCAGAAGTGTGTCGGTGCCGATCTGAATGCCACTGCGATCGAAATAGTGAATATCGATCTGGCCACTCTTTGCACTGCCGGCGTTGTAGATCCCCATCAGAGTCTCGACAAAGCCACCGGCGTCGAAAGTAAGTTCCGGGTTGACCAGGACCTGGCCCGGCCCACGCTCCATCATGGTCGATCCCATGCGCCACCGCGCCCCCGCTTCCAGCCCGGTACCGGGACCGAAAAAGTCGGTCATTACCCCTTCACCCAGCAGCGGCAGCCCATCCAGGTCGACCACATGAATCTCCAGATCGAAGTCGCCCGTGACCCCGGCCAGGTACCAATTAAGAAAGGTAAAGAAGGGATAGGTGTCGAAATAGCTGCCATGCGCCGGCAGAACAAAAGGGGTGCCGGTGATCAGTGCGCCGGCGTTGGTGCTGTAGTCGATGCGAATCGTGGTCGGCACCGAGTTGGGATTCTGGACCCAGTAGAATGGGGCGTTGCCGTTGAAGAAGTCCTTGCTGCTGACAGTGCTGTAGGGCAAAGGGCCCCACCAGAGTTCGCTGCCATCGTCGGTGGGAGCTTGCAGTTGCTGCATGCATGCGGCACCGGGCTGGAAGGGGTCGGGATCCTGGAAGCCCAGAATGTCAAGCACGTGGTGAAGGGTGGCGCCGACGATCGGGATGTCGGACTTGATCTGCGCCGAGCCAAGCCCGGGAGTCGCCGAAGCAGGATCGAGAAGCGGTGTGGCACCGGCGGCGTAGTGGCCGTTCGGCTGGATGGTGGTGGTGACCGGGGCCCCCAGGGGAGTCCCGATCTGATCGTAGTACTGAATCGAAACCTGGGCGCTGCTGGTGGCGCTCGGATTGTCCACGATCACCGCGCTGGAGAAACCGGCAAAGAAGGGAATCAGAGAGGGGTTGTAAAAGAGGCCGGGGGCGAACTTCTCCGTGGCCGCCAAACCCTGCAGGTGAGTGGAGGAGTGCATAAAGGCATATTCAGCCGGGTCCAGAGCATTGTCCGGAGAGAAGGTTGTGCCGCTCGGTCGCGGATCGACCGGCTGGGCGCAATCGGGGGAATCGCCCGCGGGACGGGCTGGCTGGAGAGCGAGAGAACTCGCCACGGTGAGGGCCAGGGTGATTCCAAGCATGGTTCATAGCTCCTGGTAAACGGTCAAGGCGCGGTCAAGCAGCCTGCCGACGCGCCGGACGGAGTTGCGCGGAGTCGCGCAGCCGCCCATCTCGAATCCGTTGTCGCGTCGGCCCGGGGAGTTCTTGGAAAAGAAAGTTCCGCGGGCGCGAAAAAGGCCGCCACCGGTCCGGCCGCAACCTGGTGGTTGGGCGTCGCGGACACCTGCACTACACTTTCCCACCATCCCCCGAGCGACCGAAGTGGTCCAACCCGCCAGGAGATTCGCCATGCGCGTCACCCTTGTGCCCGCGGCCAAAGCGCGCCGACGCCTGATTCAGGGAAACCAGCGTTACCGCCACGACCGTTGCGTCCGCGGTGGACAGGCTCAAGCGAAGCAGCGGCGCGAGTTGCGCGCCGGCCAGGATCCCTTCGCCGTGGTCCTGACCTGTGCCGATTCACGGGTGATCCCGGAACTGATCTTCGATCAGCCCATCGGCTCCCTCTTCGTCATTCGGGTCGCCGGCAACATCCTCGATGACAGTGTTCTCGCCAGCATCGAGTATGCCGTGACCCAGCTTCACATCCGCCTGATCGTGGTGATGGGACATGACAATTGCGGCGCGGTAAAGGCCGCCATCGACCATCTGGAGGCCCCGGATCCGCCTCTGCTCTCGCCCCAACTCGGCGGCCTGGTCGCGGCCATCGCCCCCGCCGTCGCCAGCGCCAACCGCGCCCGCCGCGCGGCCGGCGCCGACGCTGAGTCAATCTGGAGCCTGGCCTGCCACCACCACGCGCTCAATGTAGCCCGCAAGATCGCACGAATGCCTCTGGTGGAAGCCCTGCGAACGACAGAGCAACCGGCGCAACTCCTGCCCGCGCACTACCATTTCACCTCGGGCGAGGTGCAACCGCTGGCCCGGCCAACGGCGGAATTCTGAGCACTCCGGCCAGCTTACGCTTATTCTCTTCGGTGTGGACCGCATCGCGATAGAGGTGGCAGCCGTTGCCGCGCCTTGCCGCGATCCCGACCCCGAGTTCCCGGAGAGACCATGCGTGTTCTTTTTTTCAACCGCCGCTGCGAACGCTACCGGCGCCTGCCCACCACCGCAACCGCAACGCGCACAAATCCCTGCACACTTTTCGCCCGACTCTCACTGGCCCTCCTGATCCCCCTCTCCTCCGCTCACGCCCAGTCCGAACCCACGGTGATCGCGGTCAACTGTGCCGACAGCCGCCAGGTTCTGGACGATGGCTCGATCTACTACGCCGATCAGGAGTGGGTCGCCGGCGCCGACTATGGTGCAATCGGCGGCCACAAATCGAGCCGCCTCGCCACCATCCACCAGTTCCTCTACCACGACCGCGACCCACGCGAAATGGCGCTCCATGACCGCTGGCGGATCGGCGCTCACGGCTACCGCTTCCGTCTCGATCCGGGAACCTACGAATTGACTCTGCACATGGCGGAGTTTCAGCGGGATGGCGCCGGCGTGGCGGCCTTCGGCTGTGCCGCCGAAGGCGATACGCTCTACCGCGACTTCGACCTCGCCGCCGCCGCCGGCGTGGCACGGATCGTCGATCTGCGCAATCTGGTGACCGTCACGGATGAGTTACTCGACCTCGATTTCTGGGACGTCGACGATCGCCACTCCATCTCCGCCATCGGCATTCGTCCGGCGCGCCTCGACGACCAGACCCCGCCGGCGCCCCCGGCGAAGGTTGAAGCGCTCGGCACCTATGGCGGTGTC
>JALXCG010000833.1 GCA_026991065.1 Gemmatimonadota bacterium
AATCCCAGAGCTTCGAGAGGAAGCCATTCATGCGATTTTCATTCATTCTGTGTGCCGGTCTCGCCCTGGCGACCGCCGGTTGTTACGAGAACTTCTCCGACCCCGCTTACCTTGGCACCTACAAGCTGCAGATGGAGCCGGTCGCGCTTGCCGCCGGCGCCGGCGGCGGCGGGTATGCGCTTTACGTGACCGAGGAGTGCGGCGGCGGCTGTTCCGTTGTTCGCACCAGTCATTCCGCGGATGGCACGGTGTGGTCGACCGGGTCGTCGCTGGGGTCCCCCCTGGAGTTTTATGGTGGCGCCATGATCGCGGACCGCTCGGCCACCGACACCGCCTATGGAGCGTATGCGGCGGAGTATTTCAACGGTCCGGAACTGATGTTCATGCGCACCACCAGCGGGGCGTTTGGCTGGAGCCACCAGAACGCGCTGGGGTCGATTCTGCTGGATGCTCCCTATCCATATCTCTACCTGGCGCAGAACCCCCTGGACCTCAACACGCTGGTCGCTGTTCTCGGCAACGCGGACAAGATCGCGGTGACCCGCAGCAGCGACGGCGGTGTCACCTGGGGCACGCCCTGGACCGTGACCACCGCGGCGGCGGATTACGCGCTGCGGCCACAGGGGTTGCAATACCTCGACGATGACACCCTGGTGCTCTTCTACGGCTACGACGGCCCCTCGAATCCCAACTACTATGTCCGCCGTTCGACCAATGACGGAACCAGTTGGAGTTCGCGGATCAAGGTCAACAGCTCTGTTTCCGGCGCTCTCAACATGGGCGGAGATCTGCTCTTCGCCGACAACGACCGGCTGCACGCGGCGTGGGCGTCGGAGCTGAACTACAAGCACGCATTTTCCACCGACGGAGGATTGACCTGGAGCAGCAACGAGATTCTCGACTGGACCCTGCCCATCGCCCCGAAGCTGGCGGCCGCGCCCGGCGGCTCTCCGTTGCTCTTGAGTGTGCAGGTGTATGAAGAGGCGCTTTTTTACAACCTCTTCTACCATCAATATGACGGAACCTCGTGGTCGGCGCGGCGGCGGATCAACAATGTGATCGGCTCCGCGGCCGCCAATGCCGGTCTGATCTGCACCACCGACAACATCATGGTGGCGACCTGGCAGGACTGGGACGACCGCGTGGGAGCGTCCAACCTGGCCGCGCTGGTCTCCTATTCCGACCCCGCTCGGACCGATGATCTGGGCGTGGAGATCGATGATGCGACGATTTTCGGCGACGTCCAGCGTGGCGACGCGATCAGTTTCTCCTACCTGGTCGGCAATTACACCGACAGCGATGCCACGATCGACGTTTGGGTGACCTATGTGGGGCTGTCGAATTTCACGAGCGGAACGCTGAAGACCCACGCCAATGTGACGCTCAGCGCGGGCGAGGAGCGGGTACTGAGCTTCTCGGCCAATGTCCACCCCGCCGCCCCGTTCCAGGATTACAAACTCACCGTTCACACGGGCGATGCCGGTGCCAACGACACCTGGGACCAAGACAGCTTTGTAGCGACAGTCGTGCCGTAGACAAGAGAGGCCGGGAGCGCGTTGCTCCCGGCCTGTTCAATGGCAGCCGCCGCGGGCTTGCTCAGTCTCGCCGGTTGCTCAGTTGCCTGTCGCCGTCGGGAAGTGGTGGAAGTGCATGCACTCGCACAGTGGTTCCGGACCCAAGTCGGGACCCGGCGCGAGTTCGCCCCGGCCACCGATATCCCAGGAGACGCCGTCGACAAAGATCTCCGTATCCCAGTCGAGGTTGCAGACCGGCTTGTTGAAGTAACCGGGGGCTTCGCCCTCAATCACCAGCAAGTAGTCACCCGGCTCCAGGTAGCCATAGTCCAGATCTTCCAGGATGCAGCGCTCGATGTCGGTGCCGCAGTAGAAGAGTGTCCCATCCTGAGTCAGATCCCCGCCGGGCCAGTCATTGATCGTTGCGACCATGGCGACCCGGTCGCCGGTGATGAAGTCGCAAACCACGACGTCCGGAGCGTCGGCAAGGGCGCTGTACATCTCCAGGATCTCCGCCTCGCCGCGCAACTCGGCCGGCAGGGCATAGTGGTCGGTGTAGACACAGGGACGGGCGCTCGCGGCGCCGGCGACGATGGTACACGCACCGGCGGTGGCGACCATCTTCAAAAGAGTTCTTGGTGTGGCCATAACGCGGCTCCTTTTGGATGTTCCGGCCGCTCTTCGCGACCAGGTGCGGTTGAGAGATCCAACCAGTGCTCACTCTGGTTATGGCGCGATGATGCGAAGCGTTACAGAAAAAACGCACGCTTACTGCCGGGATGCGCCCGTCGCCGCTCCCCGGCCGCCGCGCAGTGGTCCCCGCCGCCGGCCGGAGAGGCGCGACCGGCGCGCTGGCGCGGTGTTGCGAAACCGGGCCCGGGACTCCGGCCGACTCAGCGCAAGAGCGTGTCGATCAGGCGCAGCGCCTCGGCCGCCGAACCGGCGCGAAGAATGGTGTCGTCGCGGCGCTCATCCAGCCGTTCGCCGGCCAGCCGCGCGGCCCAGCCCCGCCCCACGTCGAGGGCGATCAGCGGCTTGTCGAACTGCCAGGCGTAGGCGATCTCGGAGAGTGTGCCCGCCCCGCCGCCGATCGCGACCACCAGGTCCGCCGCGCTCACCACCAGCGTGTTGCGGGCGTAGCCGAGCCGGGTCGGCAGAACCACATCCACATAGGGATTGGCCGCGTCCGGGTCGGCCCCCGGCAGCAGCGCCAGGATGTCGCCGTCGCGGTGGCGCCAGGCGCGCCGGCCGCCGCGCGATACCGCCTCCATCACCCCCGTGAAACCACCGCTGATCAGCCGGTAGCCGGCATTGATCACCCCCTCGCCCAACTCCTCCGCGGCAGCAACGGCCGCCGGCGTCGCCTGGCGGTTGCCGATCACCGCGATCAACGGCTTGCGCCGGGCCCGCTGCCGGGATTCCGCCCGCTCCGCCGCCTCCGCCCCGCCCAGATCGAGGGCCAGAATCAGCGAGTCCACATACACCCCGTTGAGCAGGAACTCGGCGCGCTGGCGCCCCTCTTCGCGGAACCCTTCGGAGGCATAGAGGCGGCGCGCTTCATGGTTGGTGGCAAGCACATAGAGCGCGAGCTTGCGCGCTCCCGCGGCCTTGGCATGGGCGATCGCCGCGCGCAGCAGGGCACGCCCAACGCCG
>JALXCG010000834.1 GCA_026991065.1 Gemmatimonadota bacterium
ACCCGCCCCCCCGCGCGCACAATCCGCACCGCGGCCACCGCCTCGCCGACATGCCCGTGGCGCAAGCTGCCCAACCCATAGCCGCCGGTCGCCAGCCACCCGGCCACGGTCGAAAAGAGGCTGGTGGGCGTGGTGCGCGGCGCCAGCCCATGCTCGCTCAACACCCGCATCAGGTCGGCCCAGCGCGCCCCCGGCTGCACCCGCACCTGTGCTGCCTCCCGGTCCACCGCCAGCACCCGGTCGAACGGCGAAAAGTCGACCACGATCCCATTGCGCGTCGGCACCGCCCCGCCAAACGCCGCGGACGCACTGCCGCGCGGAAAAACCCCCAGCCCCCGCTCGGCGGCAAAAGCGACCACCGCCACCACATCCTCTTCCGCCGCCGGCTGCAGCACCAGAAGTGGTGTGGTGCGGTGCAGCATTCGCTCCATCCACCCCGGCACCGTCGCCAGATCGCGGCTGTAGTTGCGGCGTTCGAAATAGCCCTGGCGTATCTCTGCCGCCGCTGTCACCCGGCCTCGCAAATCGGCCGCCAACTCCGCCACATAACGCTGTCGCGCGGGTGTGTCGAGATCCCGCAGGTAGTTCACCAGGAGCTGCCAGCGACTGCGCGGCGAGCGCCACAGCACATAACGCATCAAGCGCGCCCGATCCCGGCGGCTGAACCGGGCCGCCGCCCCCTGGTCGAGCAGCGCGGCGATCTCCGCGGGCGGACTCTGAGCGTATCGTTGACGGCGCCGCGCCGCCTTGCCGCGGGCGCGTTCCAGCCAGAAGTTGGACCAGCGCATGCTCTTCCTAGCTCTTCTTGCGGGCTACAATGACAATCAAGGGGCTCTCCAGGGGATCGAAACGCTTACCGGAAAAGGTGCCGCTCAGGCGCTGAACCGAAAGCCCCGCGGATTCGATCTCCTCGACCACTTCGGCCGGCGCCCGGCAGCGCATGTTGTGATGGACTTCGCGAATCAACTCGCCATGCTCTGTGGTGACCACGAAACGGTAGTGGATGTTCTCGATGCGGGGATCCTCGTTGTGGCGCTCGTGGCCGATGTAGATGCGCGTTGAGTCTCCGGGCTCTGGGTAGTCGACCAGGAGATCATCCAGGGCGAAAGCCCCCTCCGGGCCGGCATGGTTGGTAATGGGGTTATCGACATCGAGGACCAACTCGCCTCCCGGCAGCAGGTGGTCGCTGATCGCATGCAGGCAGCGCGCCCGGGTGACATCGTCCAAGAGGTAGCACAGGCTATTGAATGCGACAACAATCAAAGCGAAGCGCCGGGTTAGTTGAAAGCCGGCCATGTCGCTTTGCAGCAGGTGCAGGCGGCCGTCCCGGATCGCTCCACCCAACTCCGCCTTGCCCGCCGCCAGGCGCAACTGATGCGCGGATATATCGAGCCCGACTACCTCGCCGCCGGCGGCCAGAAGCGCCGGCAGCAAGCGGCCGGTACCGCAGCAAAGCTCCAGAATCGGGCCGCCATGCCGCTTTGCCGCGCGCTCGGCCGCTGCCCCGTAAAACGACAGATCCTCGCGGTAGTTGCTGGACCAGCGCTCATAGAGATCGGCGTAGTCCCACGGATCGTTCCTCACGATTCTCCGATCCAGGCGCGCGCGGCCTCCACCGCGCAGGCGATCGCGCGATCCTCCGTCGCGCGAACCACCGCCGGGTCCACTCGCTCCGATGCGCCGCGGTTGAGAATCACGCCGAGCACGCATCCCGCCGCCAACCCCATGCTGCGCGCCACTGTGAAGAGCGTGGCGGACTCCATTTCATAGGAGAGACAGCCGAGCTGAATCCACTCGGCGCTCGATCCCCGCAGCGCGCGGGGCACATAGCCACTGAACGAGTCGTAGCGTTCCTGCCCCGGGTAGAACGTGTCGCTGGAGACCACCACGCCGATGTGAGCCGTGGCCCCGATCCGCGCCGCCGCCCGCTCCAGCCCGGCGACCCAGCGATGATCGGCGATCGCCGGGAACTCCAAGGGGGCGTAGTGGCGCGACGCCCCATCCAGGCGCACCGCCCCGGCCGCCACGATCAGGTCGCCGACACCGATCCGCTCCTGGATCGCGCCGGTCGTTCCGACCCGCAGGAAGCTATCGATTCCCAGGGTTGCCAGCTCCTCCATGGCGATCGCCGTGGAGGGCCCACCGATGCCGGTGGAGGTGACCAGGACATGCTTCGCACCCACCCGCGCCAACATGCTGCGGTATTCGCGATGGTGCGCCAGCTCCACCGCCTCCGCGTCCAGCGCGCGGGCGATGCGCGGCACGCGAAAAGGATCGCCGGGGAGAATGGCGGCGGTGGCCCCGCGCAGGGCGCCGGCTTCGAGATCGATGTGATATGCCTTCATGGGTCTGCGAATGCTCCGATTCGGGGATGCCCCCCGGTGCGTCCTCCCCGCGCCGGGGGGACGCTACTGCTGCTCGCGAGAGCGGTGAAAAAGGTCGAGCTGCGGGTCCGCGACGGTCGATTCCGCCGGCGCCGGGTCTTCGCCGCCGTGAATCCGTTCCAGAACCGCCTGCGTGGCGCTGGTGATCCAGCGCGCCCGCGGCAGCGTGCTCAGATCCTGCACCTCGACATGCATCTCCTGCACCAGACAGCGGATGCGGCGGTCGATCGCGCGCTGAAAAACCGGGTCGGTGTCGCGAATGCCATCCTTCGAAATGCGCCCCGCCGGCGGCACTCGAAAGAGCAGATCATAGGTTGCGATCCAGTCCTGCACCAAGTGCTCTGCACCCGCCTGGCGCCCGGAGGCGTGCAGCAGATAGGCATAGTTGTCCAGCACGCTGCGGTCGCAAATCACGACTTCACAGCGACTTTCCACCTCGATCTCGCGGGCGATCTGGGTGTGAAGAATCCACAACTGCGCCGCCACCGTGGTACGCTGATTGATCGGCAGCGGAGAGGAACGCGCGACCTCTTTGACGATGTCGGCGTCGATACTGCGCTTCTTCAGGCGCGCGGCGAGTTCGTAGCAGAGGGTCGTCTTGCCCCCACCATGGGTACCGATGAACGCAACTTTCATCCGTTCAGGCTAGCAGAATCGCGGGCCGATTTCGGCCTGGACACAGAAACGAGCGCCGCCGATTTGCTCAGCGACACTCGCTCACCCTGGCACCGGTGGAGGGAATCGAACCCCCAGCATGCGGCTTAGAAGGCCGCCGTTCTATCC
>JALXCG010000835.1 GCA_026991065.1 Gemmatimonadota bacterium
CCCCCGCCCTGCTGCCCCGAGCAGCACAGCACCTACTTGCTCGGCCAACCACACCGCCTCTTCGGTCACGCCCGAGTGCCCCCGAACGGAACCGTCCGTGGCCGAATCCAGAGATCCCGGAGCAACTTGCGAAAGCCGGCCCCGAGTCTGTTCCAGCCCGGCCGGCAACAACACCATTGGCCTGCGCAGCAAGCGATGTTGTCGCCGGGAGAGCCGGGCTGGGAGCCTGTCGCGCAGAAGAAGAAAACTGTGCGTTTTTGAGCTGCTTCCCCTATCCTCTGCGTAACTGTCGCGGTCGGGGCGGCGTTTCACCGTATTTCTCCTCAGGAGTATCGAGCGATGAACGATCTCAACGCCTTTGTCGGCCAAGCGGCATCTGCCCTCGGCCTCTCCCCCGATGCCGCAGGCTCCGCCCTGTCGGGCATTCTCGGCCTGATCCAGAAACAGATGAGCAGCGGCGACGCCTCGGCGCTCCTCCAGGCCCTGCCCGGAGCCGCAGATCTCCTCGGGAAGTCCGCGGACAGCGCCGATTCCGGCGGCGGGATGCTGGGTTCATTAATGGGTGCGGCGGGCAGCCTGCTCGGGGGCAAAGCGGGTTCCGCGCTCTCGGTGATCAGCATCTTCAACCAAGCGGGAATGGACAGTTCCCAGGCGGGTTCCTTCATGGGGATGTTCATGGATTTCGTGAGAGAGAATGCGGACGGCGATCTGGTCGGTCGCCTGCTGGAGCAGGTCCCGGAACTCAAGAGTCTGCTCGATAACTAACCACTTCGACGATTGGAACAGACATGTCCTACAAGATTGATGAGATCGAAGGCATCGGTCCGGCCTACGCAGAAAAGCTGGCCGCGGCGGCAATCAAGAACACCGATGATCTGCTGAAGAAATGCGCCACTCCCGCCGGGCGCAAAGCGGTTGCCGAAACCACCGGGCTGAGCAGCGCGGTGATCCTGAAGTGGGCCAACATGGCGGACCTCATGCGGATCAACGGCATCGGCCCGCAGTTCGCGGAGCTGCTCAAGGCCGCCGGCGTCGACACCATCAAGGAGTTGCGCAACCGCAACGCCGCCAATCTGGCCGCCAAGGTGGCCGAGGTCAACGCCGAGAAGCACCTGGCGCGCACCTCACCGGCCGAGAGCCTGGTGACCAAGTGGGTGGAAGCGGCGAAGACAATGGAGCCGGTGCTCTCTTACTAAGAGTTGCTCTCCACCGCCATCCCCGTGTGGCGGCTCTGCGCCTGCACAAAGCGTTGTAGCGTTGGCGAGATCGCCTCAACCGAGAGCGCGATCTCGACCAACTGAAAGCGGCCTCTGCTCCGCGCCGCGTGGTCGAGGGCGGCTGCCAGTTGGCCGCGCGTGGTCACGTGCGCACCGTGGCCGCCCAGGGGAGCGGCGGTCTCCGCGTAGCCCCAGGAGTCGAGCAGATTGTAGCGATTGTGGGGCTGGAAGGTCTTCAGCATCCCCCATGCCTGGTTGTTGAAGAGCAGCACAATGGGGTCGATGCCGAGCCGGCGGCAGTTCCCCAACTCCCATCCGGTCATCTGAAAAGCGCCGTCGCCCACCAGAATGAGAGCGCGGCGACCGGACGCCACCTGGAGCCCCATCCCCGCCGGAACGCCGAACCCCATCGTGGCGTAATAGCCCGGCGCAACCAGCTCGATGTGGTCGATGTCCATGGCAGTGAAGAGGCAATCGCCGATGTCGGCGGCGATCGGCAGCGGACCATGGGCGGCAAAGAGATCATTGACACCGCGGGCGATGTCGATCGGCGCGATCGGTGCGTCATCGGCCGCCAGATGACGCGGATAGGGACGGGTCTCCGGCATGGAGCGCTCCGGTTCCACGGTCGCGGTCTTGGCCAGGAGCGCCTCCATCAACCCTTCCAGCGGCAGCTCCGGATAGTGGTGAAAACCGAATTTGACGCAGCGGTCGGCGGCGTGAATGACGCGCCGCATGTCGATCTGCCGGGCGGAAACGCCGAAGTTGGAGTCGCAGACAATCACGCCGAGCATCAGCAGGCAATCGGACTCCTCCACCAGGGCGCAGATCTCCGGGTCACCGGCCAGGCCGATGTAGGAGCCCAGCAGGTGGCACTCCTGACCGGCCAGGAGTCCGCGCCCCATAAACGAGGTGACCACCGGCAGGTGCAGGCGGCGGGCGAGCGTGGCGACCTCCTCTTCGAGGCCGTAGCGCCGCACCTCGACACCGGCCAGCAGCAGCGGCCGGCGGGCACCGGCGACGCGCGTCAGGAGTTCGCCGGCACAGGCGGCGAGCGCTTCGCCATCGACCGCGGTGGGTGGCAGCTTCGGCACCGCGCCCACTTCAACGTTGACCATGTCGCGCGGCAGCTCCAGATAGACCGGGCGGCTCTCTTCACGGCAGGAGCGGAGAACCCGGGCGATCTCCCGGGCCGCGGTGTGGGGATTGTCGAGGATCGCCTGGTCGCAGGTGATCTCCTGATAGACGCGGAATTGCGAGCCGAGGCTCTTGGCCTGGTGGTGGAGCAGCAGCTCGGAGCCGCTCTCGGCGGCACCGGGGGCGCCGGAGATCACCACCAGCGAGGATTTTTCGGAGTAGGCACAGGCAACCGCGTTGACCATGTTCAGGGCGCCGGCGCCGTAGGTGATCACCGCAACCCCCAGGTCGCTGCGGTAACGGGCCGCGGCGTCGGCGGCAAACCCCACGCCCGGCTCATGGCTCAGGGTGTGGCAGGGGAGAATGGCGGACTCTTCGATCACCTTGAAGAAGGGCAGCGCGAAATCGCCGGGGATGCCGAAGATCTCGGTCGCGCCGTGGTCCCGGAGGGCATGCAGCAGAGTTTCCGCGAGAGTCATGGTGGGCCTTTTCGGGGGAACGATATGAGGTGCTGGGTGGAGCCGAACGCGGCGCCGCCGGGAGTCCGCTCCGCGACCGGCGCGCGGGCAGTGCTCCCGGCGCATCCGCGGGCCGTGGCTTCATCCGCGGAGAAACCGCGGTGCTCCGGTTCGGGCCGGGCTCGAAGCCGGTCTCGGCCCGCGACAGGGTCCTAAGAGCCTGTCGCACATTGTCTTCACTTCGCCCCGCATCCGTCCCTGCTCCGATCTCTGCGTTGCGAAGTCCTTGAAAGGCAACCAGCCTTCCTGCGGACTCAGCCCTTGATCTCGAAACAGGCCCGAACACGGAACTC
>JALXCG010000836.1 GCA_026991065.1 Gemmatimonadota bacterium
GATCGACATTGCGGTCGATGGTATGGAACGGAACGCTGGTCCGGGGGGCGACGTGGCGCGGCTGCGCAATCGGGGCACGCTGATGGGGCCGGTAGAGGTGGCTTTCCAGGGGACGGAGGGCGTGGAGTTGGAGCGCCGCTGGGTGGCGCCATTCGCGCCCGAGACGCGGCTGGCCCTGCCGCCGGAGACACGGCGCGTGGTGGTGGATCCCGATCGCCACATGCCCGATCTGAACCGCGCCAACGATGCCTCCTCCCGCCCGTGGCGCCTGAAGTTCCTGATGGCTCAGCCGGACCTGCGCAGCCGTGAACTCTATTGGTTTCCCTGGATCGGCGGCAATCGCTACAACGGCGTGACGCTGGGGGCGGGGGTTTACGGCGGTCGCATCCCGCCCCATCGCGGTGGCGTGAGCATGGTTCCGCAGTGGGATTTTCGCCACGACCGCGTGGTCGGGCGAGCGAGCGCGGAGCAGAGCTTTTACCGATTCGACGCAGTTCCGGCGCTGCGCCGGCTGACCGTGGCTGCCGATGCCGCCCGCACCTGGGACGTGTGGAGTGGCCGGCTTGCCCTGCGCAGCGAATGGGGGCGACCGGTTCAGCATCGGCGGCGCAGTTTTGCCGCCCTCGAATGGAATGCGGTCGATGTCGGCGACGGCGAGGGCCGAGGCGCGGGCGCCAGCCCCTTCTACGACGCCGGGCGCTACCATGTGGTGCGCGCGACTTTCGGCCACCGGCGGCGCGTCTCCGCCTTTTCCGCATTCCATTTGGGAGCGGAGGGGGTGGTCGGGCGCGGCGACGCGGCGTTTGCGCAAGTCAGTGCTTGGGGCCGTTGGCGTTGGCACTACGGCGCGGGCTGGCGCACGCTGCATCTGCGCGGTTGGGCCGGAGGGTATCTCGACGACGAGCGGATCCCCACGCAGTATCGCACCTGGATGGCGGGTGGCGTGGATCCCGACTTCAGGTCTGCGTGGATCTTCGATCGTTCCGGTAGCAGTGACTTCTGGGGGCTGGGAAGGCGCTACTTCGCCAGCGACTCGGGGCCCGGTTTGCGTGGGTATTTGGCCGCCGCGTCGACCGATCTCGCGTGGGGGATGAACCTCGACCAGCCGTTGCCGCTGCCCTCGCTCGGCGGGGTCGAGGTGGCTCTTTTCGCCGATCTGGCGGGGGCCGCCGACCTGACCGCGGGGCCTTACGCGGACAGTGGTCTGCTCTTCTCGGTCGGACCTTTGCGGGTGATTGCCCCGCTTTGGGAGAGCTGGGCGGAGCAGGAGACGGCGGACGGCTGGGAATGGTTGAGTGACCGGTTTCGTTTCAGTTTGGAGATGACCTTCAGTCTGCGTGATCTGGTCTAAATCGCGGCACGGTTGGGACATCCTCAAGGCCCCTTCCGCGTCGTTGGCTGCGGGCGCGACTTTCTCGCCGCGCACGGAGGATCTGCCGTGCTCGACCGAAGTGTGATAAACTTAACGTTTACCCCAATTCCCTCTGCTCTTCGCGTGTGCGATGCGGTTCCGGTGAATTCGGGGTGCAACTTTGGGAGAATCACGCCCCGGCTCGGACGCAGACAGTTGTCGGAGCGGCGCGCCTGAAATGCGGAATCCATGAATTCGATTCGATCTCATCGACTGCCGGCGATTCTCTTGGTTCTGATTTTGGTGCTGGGTGGTGGCGCGTCTGCTGCCTCCGATCCCGCACGGGAGAAACCGATGCCCCCTCAACCGCAGCGCATTCCTCACGCGCTGACCACTCACGGACACGTCCGCCAGGATCCCTACTACTGGCTTCGCGAGCGCGAAAACCCGAAGGTCATTGCCTACCTGGAAGCGGAGAACCGCTATGCCGAAGAGGTGATGGCCCCAGTCAGGAAGCTGCGCGAAGATCTTTTTTCGGAGATGGTCAACCGCATCCAAAAGGATGACACCTCGGTCCCCTATCGCCTGGCCGGTTACTACTACTACACGCGGCTCGAAGGAGAGCAGGAGTACGCTCTTCAGTGCCGCAAGCGCGGAACCTTGGATGCGGAGGAGGAGATTCTTCTGGATGAGAATCAACTGGCGGCCGGGCATGACTATTGCGATGTGACCGCGGCCCGCGTAAGTCCCGATGATCAACTTCTTGCCTACGGCATCGACACGGTGGGGCGTCGTCAATACACCATTCGCATCAAGGCGATCAGCGACGGCAAACTGTTGCCTGACCAGATCCCCAATACCGAAGGGTCCCCGGCCTGGGCGGCCGACAGCAAGGTTCTCTTCTATACCGAGAACGACCCCGAGACGCTGCGCTCCTATCGCATCATGCGCCACGTCGTGGGCACGGATCCGGCGACCGATGTCGAGGTCTATCGTGAGAATGATCCCACCTTCTCCGTTGGAGTCTCGCGGTCGAAGTCGCGCCGCTACATCATGATATTCAGTGCGAGCACCATGACCACCGAGGTGCGTTACCTGGACGCCGCGGATCCCTATGGAGAGTTCAATGTGCTGCAACCGAGAGTTCGTGGCATTGAATATATGGCGTCACATTTCGAGGATCATTTCTATCTTGTTACCAACTACAAAGCAAAGAACTTCCGGTTGATGCGGACGCCGCTGAATCACACCGGAATCGACCACTGGGAAGAGGTTGTGCCTCATCGTCCGGAGGTGTTGCTCGAAGGGATCGATGTTTTTCGCGACTACTTGGTGCTGAGTGAGCGCAGTGATGGTCTGACTCGTTTGCGGGTCATGCCGCAACATGGTGGTAATTCCTACCTGATCGACTTCCCGGAGACTGTCTACACCACTTTTACGGCGCTCAATCCAGAGTTCAATACCGATGAACTGCGTTTTCTCTACACCTCCTTGGTGACGCCGTGGTCGACGTTCGACTACAACATGAAGAGCAGGCGTCGGGAACTGAAGAAGGAGCAGGTTGTCGTGGGCGGATATGACCGGGAGCAATACTGCACCGAGCGGCACTGGGCGACCGCCCCGGATGGCACCCGGGTTCCACTTTCCATTGTCCGCCGGCGGGATGTTACCAAGGGGAGCGCCGCGCCCCTGCTTCTTTATGGCTACGGTTCCTATGGGTGGAGCACCGATCCGATGTTTGATGCATCGCTGCTGAGCTTGCTCGACCGAGGTTTCATCTACGCGATTGCTCACGTTCGCGGGGGCCAGGAGTTTGGTCGCCCCTGGTATGAAGATGGCCGTCTTCTCCACAAGAAGAACAGTTTTACTGATTTTATTGCCTGCGCGGAGGAATTGGTGCAGGCCGGCTATACCGAGTCGGCCCATCTCTACGCCATGGGCGGCAGTGCCGGCGGGCTCTTGATGGGGGCGGTCGTGAACATGCGCCCGGATCTATTTAATGGCATCTGCGCGGCGGTTCCTTTTGTCGACGTTGTTACCACCATGCTGGACGAATCGATTCCGCTCACGACGGGCGAGTATGACGAGTGGGGAAATCCCAACGAAAAGATCTACTACGACTACATGCTCAGCTACTCACCCTATGACAATGTTCGACGGCAGGATTATCCTGCGATGCTGGTTACCACCGGGCTGCATGACTCCCAGGTGCAGTACTGGGAGCCGGCGAAGTGGGTCGCGCGGCTCCGGGAGAAGAACACCGGGAATCGGCCGATCTTGCTCCACACCGAAATGGAAGCGGGGCACGGTGGTGTGTCCGGGCGCTTCCGCCGTTACCGGGATACTGCCCGCGAGTACGCCTTTCTCCTGATGCTCGAAGGATATGGCGAAGCAAAAGCGGACACCGGGAGCACCGACTAACCCGCGGCGGTCGATATCTGCTAAACTGCCCTCTTCATTTTCGAACGCGAAGGACGCGCGTTGCAGGCGGCCTTCGGGAGAGTGCCATATGAAAAACTACTGGGGATTGTCCAAGCACGGCGTCGCGCTGGTGCTGGCCGTGGGCTTTCTTCTGAGCCCCTGTGGGGTCCGCGCTGGAGAAGTCGCGTCGGACGCTACCGCCGGCGGAGAGCCGGCGTCCGTTCCTGACCACGGTCCGCGGATGCATTTTGAAACCCGCGAGCACGATTTCGGCGAGGCGATGTCGGGCGTCAAGCTCAAGACCACTTTTACTTTCAAGAACGTGGGAGACGCTGTTCTCCACATCCAAAAAGTGTCTGGTGGCTGAGGCTGCACTGCTGCTCTCACTTCAGATCGAGAGATTCCCCCGGGTGGGGAAGGCAAGATAGACGTCACGTTCGATACCAAACACAAGCGTGGCGATGTGAAGAAGCACATCACCATCCGTTCCGACGATCGCGAGGAACCGACCCTCAAGCTGACCGTGCACGCCAAACTCAACGTTGCGGTGGGGCTGGAGAGCCGGCACCTGGATTTCGGCGCCGTGGGCTGGAAAGAGGAAGTCTCCCGCACCGTTGCGCTGATCGGCAAAGAAGTGGACACGGTGAAGATCGAGTCCATAGATGTTGAGGCGAACGAGGCCATGGCTCCGGTTTTTGCCAAGATGCACGCCGAGATCGTCGACGAGCGCGATCAAGAGAACGGGAAGCTGGCACTCCGCTTGACTTTGGCGCCGGGAGCCCCGGTTGGGCGTTTTCAGGGTGTGTGGAAGGTCAAACTCGACAATCCGACTGTCCCCGAGTTGAAACTCCGGGTTATGGGCAAGATTCGGGGGCCGGTCGAGGCGATGCCCGATCGCCTCTTCTTCGCCAATGTGGATGAGGGGACGCCGATGGAGCGGACGCTCTCCGTGTACGCAGCACCGGATCAACCCGCGGTCAAGGTGTTGAAGGTCGAGGCGAACCATCCCGCCGTCACGGCTGTGATCGAGAGTGCGGAAGAGGGCAAGACCCGCATCAAGGTCACTTGCAACGGGAAACTGGAAAAACGCCGCGAGCAGGCCAAGCTGACCATCTTCACCGATCAGAAGGAGCTGCCCGAGCTGGAGATCCCTGTGGTGATGATGCAGCGGCGCAAGCCGCGCACCAGTGCCGAGGGCGAGCCGAAGATCGGTCTGCCGCCGAGGCCGCATTCTCCGTCGGAGCATCCCGCCCCAACCGATGCACCTGCCCCCGACAAGGGCAAGTAGGGGTCGATGTCTGAACTGCGGCCGCTGCCCTTTGGCGTACTCGTTCAGCAGATGCTGGGCGAGTACGCCGCCCACGGCACGATTTTCGGCCTGCCACGTCGCAAGTTCGTAACGGCGATTCCCGGGAAGGACCTGGCCGTGTCGGCGCACGGCCAGCGTGCCGGTACTCCGCTGGGGCCTGCCGCCGGGCCCCACACGCAGATGGCTCAAAACCTGGTTCTGGCCTGGTTGAGCGGAAGCCGCATCCTTGAACTGAAGACGGTTCAGGTGCTCGATCAGCTGCAGATCCCTCGTCCCTGCATCGACATTCAGACCGTTGGCTACAACATCGAGTGGTCCCAGGAGCTGACCCTCGAAGAGTCGCTTGACGAGTATGTCAAAGCGTGGATGCTGATCCACATTCTGCGCCGCTCCAGCGAACTGGGGGTTGCCGCCGATTTTGGCACCACGCTCTTCGACCTGAGCGTCGGCTATGACTTGGCCGGAATTCAAAGTGAACGGGTGCAGGCTTTTCTCCACGGCGCGGCGGATGCGACTCCCCGCATCGATCGATTCCGTCGCGAGATTCCCGCATCCCTGCGCCAGCTGCGCGATCTCGACTACCCGTCGCGCATCTCCAACACTCTGACCCTGAGTACCTTTCACGGGTGCCCGCCGGAAGAGATCGAAGCGATTGCGGCCCATCTACTGGAGCGGAACCGGCTGCACACCGTGGTGAAGCTCAACCCGACTCTGCTCGGCGCGGGTGGGGTGCGGGAACTGCTCCATGACGCGCTGGGATACCACGAGATCGAAGTGCCGCCGAGTGCCTTTGAACACGATCCGACCTGGGACCAGGCGCTGGAGATCTGTAACCGGCTGGCTGATCGGGCGGCGGCTTGTGAGCGTGGGTTCGGAGTCAAGTTCAGCAACACTTTGCTGGTGAAAAATCACCGTGATTTCTTCCCCGCCGGGCAGAAAGAGATGTACCTCTCCGGGCCGCCGTTGCATCTCCTGGCCATGTACCTGGTGCGGCGTTTTCGTCGTGCCTTGGGTGACGCGCTTCCGGTCTCCTTTTCCGCCGGGATCGATCGCTACAATTTCGCTTCATCCGTGGCGCTCGGCCTGGTCCCGGTAACGGTCTGCACCGATCTCCTGAAACCGGGCGGATACGGTCGTGCGCAGGCCTATTTCAAGGCCCTGGGCGCTGCCATGGACAAGGTCGGGGCCTCCAACATCGACCACTACACGCTCGTTGCCATGGGGCAGGAATCCGCTGCTCTGGCCGAAGTGGAGCCGGACCGGGAACTGCGCGCGAAATATCTTCAGGCGCTGGCCGCCGGGCGGTCTCCGACCGAGTTTGTCTCTCCTCAGTTGCTGCGGCGGTGGATCTCTGCCGCGCGTTTGCGCAACACCGAGGTCTACGTGGCGACACTTGCCACCGACCCGCATTACGCTCGCGAGCGTAACAGCAAGCCACCCAAGAAGATCGGCACGAAGCTGGAGCTTTTTGACTGTGTGACTTGCGACAAGTGCATTCCGGTATGCCCCAATGCCGGTAATTTCGCTTTTGACCTGGCGCCGGTCGAGATTCCCCGGATCATCGCTCATCCCCGTGCCGACGGTGGCTGGAATCTGGTCGAAGAGGGGGTGCTGCGCATCGAGGCAAAACATCAGATCGGTAACTATGCCGACTTCTGCAACGAATGCGGAAACTGCGATGTTTTTTGTCCCGAAGATGGCGGCCCCTATGCGATCAAACCGCGTTTCTTCCGTCTCCTCGAAGACTGGCGGCGAGACCGCTCCAAGCATGGCTTTCATCTGCGGCGCTTGCCGGGTGGGGGGTATCGGATCTACGGTCGTTTCCCCGGAGGCGAGTATCGCCTCGATCTGAACGGCAGTGACGCCCGTTACGAAGCCGGCACCACGCTCCTGCGCTTCGACCCCGCGGACATGGCCGCAACCCTCCGCAGCGAAAGCCCGGGTACGGTTGCCGTGGATCTAACCTACGCCAGAATCATGCAACTGCTGCTGGAGTCGGTGACAGCTGTCGGCCCCGCCAATTTTGTTGCCGCGGTGCTGGCCTTCACCCCGCCGGCTGGGCCGGAGTAGCCGGCTCCAGGAAGACAAAGTGGGGCTTTGGCTCGGAGTCGGCGGGATTCTCTTCTGCCAGTAACCTCAGCGGTTGCAACTCATCCACCATGATGTCGGGTTCCCACACATAGGGCTCGCCATTCAGCAGCACCTGTCCGTTGGCGATCGCCGTCGTAACTTCCGCCAAGGGGCGCCCCTGGGCGGCCTGGATCAGTGCCTCGAAGCGCGCCTGCCGCCGCGGATCGATGAAGTGCATGCGGTGACGTGCTGCGTAGGCCGTGTGGTACCAGGCCGGCCGAAAGGCCACCCCCTGGAGCCCCAGCCGACGGGCCATTTGCCGGAGCAACTCGCTCGCTTCACGCGCCAACCCGAGGCCCGGCTTCTCCTGCCCCGGCAGCAGGGGGCGACGATTCGGGGCAGTCGCTGCCAGGGGATGCCGGAGCGTCAGCCAGTGGATGAAGAGCAGGGCCGCTCCGCCGATCTCAACCTTCTCCAGCACCACCTCCACGAGCAAGTATTCCTGCTCATTCTTCTCCTCCTCCCGCGCCGAGTCGGCGGCTTCCACCGCGCGTGCTTCTCTTGCCGCTCGCGCAAAGAGCCGCATCCGGTCGCCGGGCGGGCTGGAGTCGATCACTACCCGCGGGCGGTCGTAGCCAAGGCGCTCGATTCCGTGCAGAAACCCGTAACGCCGCAGCGCCAATCCGAGTCCCTCTTCGGTGTAGTAGTTCAGCAGTCGCGGAGTCGGGGGAGCCAGGTGAAGATCCGCCGCCAGGGCCTGGTCACTGATCGCCGTTGAGTCTCCGCCGCACAACTCGGCCGGATCCAACCTGACGCCGATGCGGTGCAGATGAGCCGTCAGAGGATCAGCCTCGGCCGGGATCTCGGTCGTCTGCGCCCCGCTCAGTTCCAGCGCGGTTCCCGCCAGAACCCGCCAGGCCAGTGGTCCGAAGCCGCCGCCCGGTAGCCACACAGCGGCTCGGTCATCAAGCGCCGCGTGAACCTTCCGATCGCGGTGGCGTGCGCCCCGGAGAGTCAGCTGAAGTCCGCCTGAGCGGTCTTCGGCCAGAACATCTCCCCCGGCAATCACGAAGAGCAGAACCAGATCGGCGGGCAGCGCCGCGAGCAGCCGATCCAGCGCCGCCAAATAGCGCGGATCATCGGCGCCGGGCGGCAATTCCTCCCAGCAAAGTTCGATATTGTTGCGATTCTCGGTCACCCTCGCCACCTCGGCTGGCTCTCTCGTCGCCGAGAGTGTTCCCACCCAAAGCCCCTCGAACTGGGTCAGTGCCCGTGGATCGGGAGGATGGGCGTCGAGATCGAGGAGGCCGATTCGCCCCTGAAAGCCCTCGGCGCGCAAAGCCCCGATCGCCACGCCAATGTCATTGACCAGAGAGAGACCCGTCGCCTGGTTCCGGCCGGCGCGGTGGAATCCGCCCAGCAGATTCAGGGCCGCTGCGCCTCTCTCCAAAGCGTGGCGCGCCGCGGCCAAGGTCCCCCCGCAGGCCAAGCGGTAGGTCTTCAGGACCTCCTCGACCGGAGCCTCCTGCTCGACCATGCCGAGGGCCTCCGCCAGGCCGTGTGGAGTCGTGATCCGAGCCAAATACTCGATATCATGAACCCGCTCAAGGTCTGCTTGGGTAACGGGTTGCGGCTCAAGAATGCGCTCCCGGGCACCACTCTCTTCGATAAACCAGGCGACCAGATCCGCGCGTCGCGGCTCAATCCCCAGGCGCGGCCCCAGCGAGGGGAGCGGCAAACGGTAACTGGGGTGATACCAGATCCGCAGTGGTGCGGCGCGAAAACTCAAAAGAGCCTCGCGTATCGCCTCAAACATGATCCGTGTGAATCGGCATGTTCCTCAATCCCGGAGGGCACGGTGCTCCTCCCCAAACAAAGGACACCCGTGAATTGGAGAGTTTTGAATTCTCGGGCAATTGTGCGATGATGCAATGCCATTCCACAAGCGAACGGGGGAGGTGTGCGAGTCGGGCGCACATCAAGCAAATTCTAAACGAAAAGAGGAGAAACCGTGGAAGAACTCACAAAAGCCGCAATCGAGTTCGGGAAAGAGTATATCCCCCCCATAGCCGGGGTCATCGTACTCCTGATCGTCGCCAATTCGATCTCCAAGTGGGCCGGCCGCACGGTGGTCAAGAACCTCGAAAGATCCAATTTCGATGCCACCCTGACCCGATTCTTCGGCAACATGACGCGCCAGCTTATCATGATCGTGGCGCTTCTTGCTTGCCTCGGCGTATTCGGCGTCGAAACCACCAGCTTCGCAGCCTTGATCGGTGCCGGTGGCTTGGCGGTCGGCCTCGCCTTCCAGGGAAGTCTCTCCAATTTTGCCGCCGGCGTCATGCTGCTGATTTTCCGTCCGTTCAAGGTGGACGACGTTGTGACCGCCGCCGGCATCACCGGCAAGATCGTTGAGATCGGGCTCTTCACCACGCAGGTGAACACCCCGGACAATCGCCGTTTCATCCTTCCCAACGGAGCGATCTTCGGCAGCACCATCGAAAACATCACATTCCATCCCGTGCGCCGCGTCGATGTGGCGGTGGGCGTGGACTACAGCGCCGACATCGACAAGACCCGCGAGGTTCTGACCGCCGCTCTCGCTCAGGTCGAAGGCAAACTGGATGATCCCGCCCCCGCCGTCGTTCTCACCGGGCTGGGCGCTTCTTCGGTCGACTGGGTTGTGCGCTGCTGGGCCAACACTCCCGACTTTTTTGCCGTCAAAGAATCCGCCACCCGGGCCGTCAAGTACGCCCTCGACAATGCCGGCATCGGCATCCCCTACCCGCAGATGGATGTTCACCTGGATGGTGACCTGGCCACTCACAAACCGGAGAAGAACTAGAGATGCAACGACCCCGAATCCTATCCACACCCACCTTCTCCGCCGGCTTTCTGCTGCTGGCGGTTCTCGCGGCGGCCCCCGCGCGGGCTCAGGATGTTGTCGATGATGCACTGGTCGACAAGGCGAAGAATCCGGGCGAACTCTCCGAAGGCTGGAACTACAGCCTCAACCTGGGGTTGACCGGCTCCTTCAACCACTCCAGCAACGTGGTCGGCGCCGCCGATGGCTCTACTGTCCAACTCGGCCTGGTCCTGGACGGCAGCGCCAACATGGTGCACGGCTCGCATGTCTGGGAGAACCTGCTTAAAGTGCAGCATACCCAGAGCCGCACTCCCGCCATCGACCGCTTTCTCAAGTCGCTCGACAATCTTGATATCCAGAGCACCTATCTCTATCACCTCGCGACCCCCAACGACTGGTTCGGCCCCTTCGCCCGCGCCAGTTTGAA
>JALXCG010000837.1 GCA_026991065.1 Gemmatimonadota bacterium
AGGCGGCGCTATCTGCTGGAGGGGTTGGGCAACGACACTGTGCCCGAGGTCCTGGACCGTTCTGTGGTGGATCGCTGGATCAAAGTCGACGATCGCCACGCATTTCAGACTGCACGCCGCCTGCTGCGCGAAGAGGGACTACTCTGCGGCGGTTCGAGTGGTGCGGTAGCCTGGGCCGCTCGCGAAGTCGCGCGCTCCACGCCTTCCGGCGCGCGAGTCCTGATGGTGCTGGTTGACGGCGTGCGCAACTATCTGAGCGGTTTTGCCGATGATGAGTGGATGCTGGCCCACCGTTTCTCCGCGCCGAACCTGGGGTTGGGGTCGGTGGGAGACCTGCTGCGGAAACTCCCTCCGCGGCCCCTGATCACCGGGTCGATCGACGAGCCGATCGCCGCCGCGGTGGACATCATGAAGGCTGAAGGGATTTCGCAACTTCCCGTGCTGGACCAGGGGATTCTGGTCGGCCTGGTCACCGAACACGACATTTTGCAGGCGTTGGTCGTTGGTTCATCCGCGGTCGACCGGTCGATGGCCGAGGTGATGAATCGGCAGATCTCTACCGTCGCGCCTGAAGACCCGATCCAGACCTTGATCGATGCGTTTTCGCGAGAAGAGGTGGGCCTGGTGACAGATGCCGCCGGACGTTTGCTCGGAATCCTGGCAAAGATCGATCTGGTGGACTACATCGCCCAGCGTTAGCCCGCGGCGAGCCGGAACTTGTTCAGGGCTAAACCGCCTGCTAGCCTGAATTGCTGACCGTCATGGTGCCGCATTGTGGACCCGCTCCATCGTGCTGCCTGGCGGCGGCATCGGATCATCACGTTCCGCTGCTGATTCCCGCGAGACTGTTGGTCTGAAAACAACGAAAGGAAAGACGATGAGTTGGAAACAAAGTGCTGCGTTGGCCGTGCTGGTCGGTGTGGTTGGGTGCTCGGACGACACATTGGTACTGAACGCCCCCTTCGTTCAGGCGAGTTGGAGCACGAATTCGGTCACTCTTACCTGGGAGCCTGTTGCCGAAGCGGAGAGTTACGACATCTACCGGGGCACCGCAGTCACCAATCTCGCTCTTTACGACACAGACTTTGCAGCGACTCAGTTTCAGGATCTCGACGCGGCCGCGGGGACAGTCTATTACTATGCGGTCAACGCGAAGAAGGGCGACGTCGAATCGGGGTTGAGCAGTTCGGTTGCGGCTTTCCCGCACACCGCGCCCGCTACTACCGGCAAGGTCTACGAAAACACATCGAGCAACGGCTCCTACTACGGTTTCTTCATGAACAACGGAATCGCCGGCGGCGAAGATTTCACGCAGGCACAGGTTACCCAGGGAGCGGCCGCTGATCTTGGGCTCAATACCCACGATCAAGGCAGTGAGGTGGATCCGGAGTTCCGCAGTCCGCATTTTACCGCTGGATCACGCAACAGCAGTTTTGTGCTGGTTCAGGAAAACGCGACCGAGCAGGATTTCAACGCGTTGGTTTCCGCTTCGGAGGCTGCTTACAGTTGGGCTGCCGATGATATCGCGGTGTTGCCGCAGGCGCTCTACCTCGTGAAGACCGATGAGGGGAACTTTGCCAAGCTGTGGATCACTTCCGGTGCCGGAACTTCGCCGTTCGCGGGGAGTGGCGCCGACGAGTATGTTGAATTCCGTTTCGACTACAATCCGAACGGAGTAATTCTGTTCTAGTAACGCATTGAGTTCTCTGGTTTCCGTTGGCAGCGACGGAAACCGGAGAGATGTGCGAGTTGGATCTCCCTCCCCCTTCGAGAGGACCGATTGATGCAGACGATCAAAATCCGGATCATGGCTTCACTGGACTGGAGCATGCGCAAGGCCATGTTGGATTTCGTAAGTTACGCCGACCCTGTGATTCGCCATGACAACCAGGAATACCGCCTGGAGTTGGGACGGATCATGGCGGAGCCGATCGTCTGCGGCGCCGATCTCCGGCCTCAGGCGGACGTGGTGGTGGATCGCACCATTCACTGGAACGATTACTACAAGTGCTGGGCACAGACCGCACAGAACTGCGGCGTGCGGATTCTCAACAACTCCCTGACCTTCGCCAATCTGGACAAGCACTCGACCTACGATCTCATGGCGCGTGCCATGCATCCGGCGGATCGTTTTCCGACCACCGTTCTCTTGCCTGACTTCCACCCCTACACGCCCGAGCAGTTTCGTGAGGACGAATGGCAGACTGAACAGGCCATTCGCAACCGTCACACGCGGTTCGGTTGGGATCCGGAGCGGTGTACCGTTGACCAGGCCAAGGTCGACGAGGAGTTGGAGTCGTCCCGGCGTTGGCGGCACAAAGGGCAGACCATCCGGGAGCAGTTCTATCCCGCCTACAACTACCTTGCGGATGTCATGGAACGGCATTTCCAGAACCGTTTTCCGGTGTACTTGAAGAAGGCGTTCGGTGGTGGCGGCAGCGATGTTTTCAAGATCCAGTCGCTGGATGAACTTTACCGTCGCTACGACGCGACCAACGGCAAGGTGTTTCATCTGCAGGAAGCGATTGAAGACTACGATGTCTTCATCCGCTGCATGGCGATCGGCCCCATGGTGATGCCGATGATCTTCCAGCCGGATCACCCCCTGCATGAACACTACTCACCGGAAAAGCTGGTGATGGACCCCGCTGTGTATGCGCGTTTGCAGGCATACGTCCGTTTTGTCAATTCGTACCACCGCTGGACCTACAACTCCTACGAGTGTCTCGTTAAGGATGGTGCGATCCACCCGATCGACTTTGCCAACGCGTGCCCGGACAGCCACTTTACTTCGCTGCACACCCACTTTCCGTGGCTGATCAAGGCGCTGGTGCAGTGGCTCTCCTACGTCGGCGCGACCCGTAAGAACATGCGTGTGGATCTGGAGCAGGAAAAGTACACGGAGGTCTTCAACGATCCGGATCTATCCGCCGAAGAGAAATTCGAATTCCACCGGCGCATGAGCGACGAGTATTTCGAAGTGGAGCGGTTCGAGGAGTTTTGCGCGATCAATTTCCCGGATATCGACGAGCAGATCATCGCCTTTTTCGAAGAGCGCATGGATTCGATCATTGAATACGCGATCGCTCATTCCGATTTTCCGGAGCGCGAAAGGCCACGTTTCTTTGCTCACTACAAGTCGATGATGGAGGGGATCTTTCGCCCCAACGCGAAGAAGCATCTGCAAACCGTGGTGCTGCGGGACCCGGTTTGACACAACGATGAATCCCGGGGCTCTCTTCCTGGCCGCGGAACCTCCGCGGCGATGATCACGGTAGAGGTCGGCACTCGGCAGGTTGTCAAGCGCGCTCACGCGCCGGTGGCGCGACAAGCATGGCGCATGTTGCGCCGTGAGTATTGGCTGCTTGCCATGTTGCGCCCGGAGCGCGCGCCGCGGGCCATCGACTTGTGTTTGGCGGCGGACGGCACGGCAACACTGACTCTGGAGCGGCTCCCCGGAACTTCATTGGATGCCGTTCTGGCCGCCGGAGATGCTACCGGAGCGCTACACGCCTTGGTAGATGTCGCCGTTGCTCTGCATGCACTGCATGTCAGCGGGTTTGTGCATGGAGACGTGGCTCCACGAAATGTTCTGGTGCAGGGGCAGGGAGCCACGGCGCGCGGCTGGCTGATCGATTTTGGCTTTGCCGCGCCCATCGGATCGCGGTCAAGACTGGTCCGCGGAACTCCCGCGACCATGGCGCCTGAATTGATGGCCGGTGGAAGCGTGAGCGCGGCGACCGATCTTTTTGCCTTTGGACGGCTGCTGACCGGGATTGTGGATGGAGGCTGGGATTTGCCGGCCTGGGCGGGGGAGGTAGGGAGCGACACTGCTGCGGAGCGCTCGGAAACGGCCAACTCCAACTTCACCGGCGCTCGTCGGTCCGCAGTCTTGGCGCTGGGCGCGAAACTCACCTCCGGCGGGCGACCGGCCGCTGGCCCGCACAACGCTCTGAGCGTGGCAGCAGAATTGCGTGCTGCCCTCAGGCTCGCCTCTGCCCCGGAGAGCACAGCCGTGGCGCCCCTGGCCCTCTGGATCCGTCGGCGGGCAGCATGGAAGCTGCTGCGCGCAATTGCTGGTCTCGCGCGGGGGAACTTGCGGGCTGGAGGCAGCGTTGTTATTACCGGAGGCGCTGGGTCTGGTCGCAGAACACTGCAGCAGGTGGCGGAGAGAGTTGCCCGATGTTTCGGAGTGGCGGTGCGGCGCGATGGCCGCGATCGCGCTCCCGGCGACGTGGAGATGGCGCCGGGGGAGGCGGCGCGGCCAGTGCTGATTCTTCTGGCGGAGCGTGAACCGGATGCGTTGCAGCAACACCTGGTTCGGTGGCGTGAAGTGCCCAACACCCTTGGAATGGGCATTTCGGATCAGCCGCCCGGTGACCCCGCGACGACGTGGATTCAATTGGCGCCTCTCACCCGCATCGAGAGCGCGCGCCTTGGCGCTTTCATGCTGCGAACCCGACAACTGCCGGCGGCACTGGTCTCGCTCTCGGAACCGGGCCCAAGGCAGCCGATCGACTGGCGTCGGCGCCTCGACCGATGCGCGATCCGGCGTGGAAACGACGGCAATGTGCAGGGGCTGGTTCCGCTCCCGGCGCCCGCGAGCGAACCTCAGACTGTGCGCGAAGCCGTCTATTTGGGCTTTTGGGGTGAGATTGCGCCGCCTCCGCCGGAGCGCGAGGGTAGCAGTCGACTGGCGGCGGTTCTCGCGGAGTCGCTGCAGACGCGATCACCGGGAGAGATTGTGCGTTGGGGGGCTGCGCATGGACTCCAGCGGACCGAGATTCGGGCCATTGGCCTGCGGGTTGCGGATAGCCTGCTGGCCCCTGTTTCCTCCGCACCGGGAGAGGCGCTCGACGCCGGCGGTCGCCGGGCGCTTTGGATACTGCGCGAATTAGGCGGGCTGGAGAAGCGGATCAGCCTGGGGCTGGAATTGGCGCGGGGCGACCTCGCCGCGGGAAGGCCACGGGCGGCGGCGCTGATGGCGCGGTCACTGGTGCGGCACTCCCGCGCCACCGAGGAAAACCACTGGCAGGCACTGGTCATCGCCGTGCAGGCGGCGCGCCGGCTTGGCCACTGGCGGGCTGTCGTGCGTGGGGTTTCCCGGGCTCTGCCGCAGGCACCGGCGCGCTACGCCCATCTCTTGCGGCTGGAGCGGATTGAGGCGTTGACTCAGGGGGGCGATCTTGAGCGCGCCTGGCAAGAGGCCGCGGCGCTGCGCATTGAGGATGTGGATGCCTCTGCGGCACTGATTCTGGCACGCCTGGCGCAACTTCGAGGCGATCACGCACGAGCGCGCCAGTGGGCCGGCACCGCGTTCGCTTGCAGCCGGTCGCGGAACCGCTTGCAGGCCGCGAGGGCACTCAATGTTCTGGCCATCTCAGACCTGGCGGTGGGCCGCCTCCGACCTGCACGCCGGCGCCTGGAGAATGCGCTGCGGGTGCGCCGTCGCCTGCGCGACCTGTCGGGCATGGCTGCTTGCGAACTCCATCTCGCCGAAGTGGACGAGGCGGAGGGCCGGCGCGCCGATGCCCAGCGCCGCCTGCAACACTGCCTCGACCTGCGCCTCACGGTGGGGCAGGCCGCGGGTGCCGCCGATGCCCTGGAGCGCATCGGGCGTCTTGCCGCCCGCTCCGGCGATACCAAGGGCGCCCGCGATCAGTTCACCCGTGCATTGCGGATGCGTTTGCGCCTGGGTGATCTTTCCGGGACCGCGGCCCTGCGCCACAACTTGGGCATCCTGGCCCTGCGCGATGGCGACGCCCAAGGGGCGCGCCGGGCCGCGCGCGATGCGGCGTCGACCTTCTTGAAACTGGGGGATCGGGCGAACTCTCTTGCCGCGCGCGCGCAGGCCGCTCTTGCCCTGGAGGTTCTCGGCCGGCGCGGTCAGGCCATCAGCGAGATGCTGCGCGTCATGCACTTGCGCCGCAGCACGGGAGGCGCGAGAGAGTTGGCTGCTACCCTCAAACATCTGGCGGACCTGTTCGGCCGCGGGGGCCGAAACCTGCGCGCGGCCCGCCTGGCAGCCCTGGGAGCGGCCGTGAGCAGAGAAGATCCGGTGCGGCGGGCCCGGCTGGTTCTGCTGCAGGCGGACCATCTGCTGGCCGCTGGACGGTTCGTGGCCGCCCGCGCGGCGATTGCGTCGATCTCCACCTGGCCCTCGACGCTGGCGATTGGTCTGCAGCGCGATCTGTTGTGGGCGCGCCTTCAGGTCACAACTCCAGAACTCCCCTCGTTGGCGAATCGGGCGCGGGCCTGTGGTGAGAACGAAATCGCGCTGGCGGCGGCGCTCTATCTGGCGACCCGCGGGGAGCCTGACTTGGCCCGTACCGCTCTGCAGGGTGCTGCGCCGTCGCCCTCCGGCACACCGTCGCAGGTTGCCTACGACCTCGCTCGCGCCGAAGTGGAGATCAGCGCCGGCGCTTGGGAGCAGGCGGAGGTCAGGGCGGCGGCCGCGCGTCACAGCGCGGAGCGCCTCGCCATGCCGGTTGTGACCGCGCATGCTCTCTTGCTGCAGGCAACTCTGTTGCTGCGCGCTGAACGGCACGCGGCGGCCCGAGTGCACCTTGATCAGGCGCACGAACTGCTTCGCGGTAGTTGCGCGGGGGTCAGCACCGCGGCGGATCCCGATCTTCTGCGTCGCATTGAGCGCACCCGTGCGCTCTGCAGTGGGGCCTCCAGCCCACGCCAGCACCTGGCGTTGACGCGCGTTGCCGAACTCCTGGGTTCGATCGAGGATCCAGAGAAACTCTTCCCCGCGATTCTCCGCGTTGTTCTGGACACTGTCGCGGCCGAGCGCGGCGTGCTGACCCTGCGCCAGGGAGAGAGTGACGATTTTGAAATCGCCGTTGCCCGCAACGTGGACTCGGCCGCTCTGGGGGATGTGCAGCGGATCTCGCGCACGATTCTCAGTCGGGCCTATCGCGAGGGAGCGGTTCTTCACTCCTCCAATGCGCTGCAGGATGAGGATTTCTCTGGACTGCGCTCGGTCCAGCTCTACCGCATCGTCTCTTTCGCCTGTGCGCCATTGGTGGTTGGGGGGCGCATTGTCGGCACGATCTATCTTGACCGCGGCACTCGCGAAGGGGCTTTTTCCCATTCCGATCTGGCCTTCTTGGCCGCTTTGGCGAAGATCTCGGCGCTGGCCCTGGAGCATGCGCGCCTTCACAATCGACTGCGCATGCAGGCCGGGGCTCTGCGCCAGGAGGTGGAGACCCTTTATGGCCTCGGCAGTCTGGTGCAGAAGAGCCGCCCGATGGCGCGCCTGGTTGCCCGCGCCCGGCGTCTGGCTGATGCCGCGGTCACGGTGCTGATCGAAGGAGAGACCGGCGTCGGCAAGAGTGTTCTGGCGCGAGCCCTGCACTACTCGGGGCGCCGCTCCGGAAGGCCTTTTGTGGAACTGGACTGTGGCGCGATCCCGCTGAACCTGGTGGAGAGCGAACTCTTTGGGCACGTGAAGGGTGCTTTTACCGGTGCGGACAGGGAGCGCGACGGTGTCTTTCAAGCCGCCGACGGGGGAACCCTGTTCCTCGATGAGATCGGCAATCTGCCCTTGGAGGGGCAGGCCAAGCTCTTGCGCGTTCTGCAGGATGGCCGGGTGCGGAGGGTCGGCGCGGAGCAGTCGATGCGCGTAGACGTGCGCTTGCTGTGCGCGAGCAACTCCACACTGGAAGAGGAGGTTGCCGCCGGGCGCTTCCGCGAGGACTTATACTTCAGAATCAACCCCGTAGTGCTGCGCATTCCGCCTCTGCGGGAACGCCGCGCCGACATCATCCCGCTGGCGGAACGTTTCTTGCAAGAAACAGCAGTGCGAATGGGGCTGAAACCGCCGCTCCTGACCGCGGAACTCCGTCGCATCCTGCGCCGTGCCCGCTGGCCCGGCAATGTCCGGCAACTTCAAAATGAGATCCACAGACTCTTGATACTCCATCCCACCGAAGTCTGGACTGAAGACCATCTGTCGGCCGACCTTGGCTTTGGCGGTGTGGTCTCCAAGAGCGTTTCATACTCCGGGCGCACCGTCGCCGCAGTGGAGAAAGAGATGCTCGTTGACGCTCTGAAACGTGCCCACTGGAATCGTCGCCGTGCCGCGGAACGTCTTGGGATGACCCACCGGCAAGTCTGCTACCGGATCGCCAAGTATGGTCTTACGCCACCCTCTCGGAAGCGGGGAGAACAACAATGAAGGCGATGTCGCGAATTCTGCTCCTGCTGATCACTCTGGTGGCGGCGCCTTTCAGCGCTTCGCGCGCCGCCCAATCCCAGGCGCCACAAGCCGATTCCCCGGCCACTGTTGCGAACAGTCTCACCGTGGTGATCCATGAGATCATGTTCGACCCGCCGGATACTCTGGGCAGTGACGATGACTATGAATGGATCGAACTTTTTAATACCACCGGCGCGACCATCGATCTGAGCGGCTGGACACTCAACGGTGCACCGCTCACGGGGGTTATCGAGCCCTATCGCTATCTGATTTGCGCTCGTCAGGATCTCTCGGACCCGGATGGAGACGGAGCCTATTTCTCAGCTTTCTACAACCTTGACCACGGCTACGACCTGAACACACCGGTGCTGGACATGGGCAATGCCGAGTGGTCTTTGCAGGGGCCGGAGTTGGCGGTTGTGCTGCGGGATGGGCTGGAGCAAGTCGTGGATTCGGTGAGCTTTGACCCGGTGCCCGGGGGTGACGGGGATGGCTCGACACTGGAGCGTGTTGTGGCGCTGCTACCGGGAACGCCCGAGAACTTCGCGGTCAGTTCTCCGGCGGACCGCCACGGATCTCCCGAGGGGGAGAACTCCACCTCACCCGTGGTGATCGAGGTGTCTTTGCCCCCCGGGCCGTTTTACCGTGGCGATGTGGTCACCATCTCCGAGTCGATTCTCAATCGCAGTTCCGAGCCCCAAACGATATCGATCTGGCGTGTGATCCAACTGCCGAACTCGTTGCGCCGTGCCTTCAATCCTCCCGGTCTCCCGACCCACCTGATCGTACCCCCGAATTTTGAATTTCAGGCCGAATCCGAGGTGACGGTGCCGGATCAGCTTCCTCTGGGCGCCTATGGCTACCAGGCGATTATCGGGCAGGGGGAGCAGTCGGCCGGGTCGGACTGGGAAGAGTTTATCGTGCACTCCAACGACCAGGTGCGCAGCGGGAGTGCGACAGGCTCTTAGGCAACACCTCGCCGGATCCGATTAAGTTCACAATTTTGTGAACTTCTGCGAAGGAAGACGCAGTTGGAGTAGCCGGTATACCGGTGACCGCAGTACGGCACTCAGCGCAATCAAGGCAGAAGCGACGCTTACCTGGATTTGTCGAACAAGCCCCACTGGCACATTTCCTGCGGTAGATCCGGAGCACAATGAGTCCGCTGGCGCGAGGGCGTGGCGCCCGGCCGCGCCGCAGCGCCAGCATTCCCGGGCTGTTCCACCCTGTCGTGGGCCAGCCTGATCTACCGCTCGCTCCTGCTATGGGGTGCGCCGGATGGAGAAGACCATGTTGCGTTTCTTGATTGCCAGTGCGGCTGCTATGACTCTTGCCGCTTCCGCCAATGCTCAGTGTGTGTCCTGCAGCATCGTTCCCGATGCCGACTGCGTGATGCCCGGCAGCGCGCTGAATGTGCAAGTGTGCGTGATTAACGATTGCGAAGAGTTCGTGCGCGTCTCGGCGGATCTGGTCGCGAATGCTCCGGGGGGCGATGTCTACGACATCCAGAACAAGTTTTTCTGGGCACCTCCGGGCGAGAACTGCGTCGACCTCGCGCTCTTCGTCCCCGATTTTGTCGACCTGGGCGACTACGACCTGGAAGTGACCCTCACTGAAGGCGACAACACGAGCACTTGCAATGCCGCGGTGACTGTCGCGGAAGATTGCGGCTGAGTTCGGTAGCGGCGGCGTCCGGCTCGCTCCCTCGGCCGGTCGCCGCCATTGGTGCGGGGTGGGTCGCTACGCTTGCTGGTCGATCCACTCCCGCATCCATTTTTCCAATACCCCCAATGGCACGGCACCGATACCCAGAAGGCGGTCATGGAAACCGCGCAGGTCGAAACCACTGCCGAGCGCGGCTTCCGCGTCGCGTCGCATCCGGGTGATGCTTAACTCGCCGATCTTGTAGGAGAGAGCCTGCCCGGCCATGCAGATGTAGCGTTCCACCTCGGCCGCAACATTCGCCGCCGAGAGCGCGGTTCCCTGAGCCATGTATTCGATCGCCTGCTCACGGCTCCAGCCCTTGGAGTGGATGCCGGTATCTACCACCAACCGCGCGGCGCGCCACAACTCCAGGGTCAAGCGTCCAAACTCCGAATAGAGCTCCTGGTAGAAACCGAGTTCTTTGGGGAGCCGCTCGGAATAGAGCGCCCAACCTTCGACGTAAGCGGTGAACATTCCATGCTTGCGGAAATCGGGCAGGTTGCTGATCTCCTGCGCCAGCGCGATCT
>JALXCG010000838.1 GCA_026991065.1 Gemmatimonadota bacterium
GTTCACTCGCGGTAACTGCGGCAAAGCGCTCGACAAAGTGCTCCGCCAGCAGGGGAATATCCGCCCGTCGCCGGCGCAAGGCCGGTACTTCCAGCGTGAGAACCGCAATTCGATAGTAGAAGTCCTCGCGAAAGCGGCCCGCAGCCACTTCACCGAGCAGATCACGGTGCGTGGCGCAGATCAGGCGGATATCGAGCGGGATCGAGCGGTTGCCGCCGACCCGCTCGATCCGCCGCTCCTGCAACACCCGCAACAGCTTGAGTTGAATATCGAGCGGCAGATCGCCCACCTCGTCGAGGAAGAGGGTGCCCCCTTGCGCGGCTTCGAAGCGCCCCACCCGCTTCTGCTCAGCGCCGGTGAAGGCGCCCTTCTCGTGACCAAAAAGCTCACTCTCCAGCAGCGTGGGTGAGAAAGCCGCCGCATTCACGGCAACGAAGGGCGCCCGGGATCGGCTTCCGGCAGCGTGGATTGCACGCGCCAGAACCTCTTTGCCCGTACCGCTCTCCCCCTGGATCAGCAGCGCCACATCGGCCGCCGCGACCCGCTGCGCCAGCGCCAGAACCTCTGCCATGGGGCCACCGGCGGTGATGATCCCCGGAACCGACTCCACGGCCCCCAGGCGCGCGCGCAATTCGCGATTCTCACGCCGCAGATGCACCGCCTCCAGAACTCGGACCAGGGTCTGTTCCACAGCATCCAGGTCGAGCGGTTTGAGCAGGTAGTCCAGGGCGCCATTGCGCATGCACTCCACTGCCCCTTCAACCGTGCCGTAGGCGGTCACGATCACCACGCCGATCTCCGGATTCAGGGCCCGCGTGGCTTTGAGCAGGGCTCCACCGTCGAGCCCGGGAAGACGCAGATCGCTGATGACCAGGTCGAGACGGGTGCGACGGATGATCTCCAGCGCTTCGCTCCCATCCCCGGCGGCCACTACGTCGGCTCCAAGATCGCGTAGAAAACCGACCAGCTGCTCCCGCTGCGCCGGATCATCCTCGACCACCAGAATCCGGGCGTCGCTGAGATTCATCGCTCCTCCTCCAGGCGGCGCTTGACCGCGAGGGTGGCCTCGGCGCCACCTTCAGGGTGATTGCGAAGATGGCACTCGCCACCGTGTTCCTCGGCGACACGCAAGACCAATGCCAATCCCAGCCCGGTGCCGTTGGCGCGGTTGCTGGCGAAAGCTTCGAATAGCTTGTCCGCCATCTCCGGGGCGATGCCGCGGCCGTGGTCACGAATGCGAATGGTGGCGAAGTCGGTGGTTGCGCTGATCTCGCACTCCACCCGACCACCGGCCGAACTCGCCTGGATGGCGTTGCGCAGGAGGTTGATCAGGGCGCGCTGCAGAGCCTGGCCATCAACCACCGCTCGCGCCTCCCCGCGCGCTTCAAGCACTTCCACTCCAGCGGCTTCCGCTTCAGCCTGCACGGTTGCCTGAGCGGCCGCAACCAGCACCTGCAGATCGGTCATCCGCCACTCCTCCGCGAGCGGCCGTGCCAGCTCCAGGAAAGAGCGCAAGACCGCCTCCAGGCGGCGCACTTCGCGTCGAATCCCGGCAGCGAAACGGCCCGCTTCCTCGCCATCGCTCCATTCCCGCGCCTTGCGCTCCAGGCGCTGGGCGCTCAGACCGATTGCGTTGAGTGGGGAACGCACTTCGTGCGCCAACCCGGCCGTCAGGAGCCCGGCGGCGGCCAAACGCTCGGAGCGCCTCTGGGCCCCCTCCGCTCTGGCAATGCGCTGCGCCGCTGCGGCGCGTTCCTGCGCCTGTGCCCGCAACAGATAGGCGATGGCGACCGCGACCAGGGCGAAACCGATGAAGACGATGCCAACCAAGAGGGTTCGCTGGGCCGCCGCCGCCGCGGCATGCTCCAGCGGTGCACCATCCAACCCGACTCGTAGTTGGGCGCGCTCCCCGGCGGCAACCTCCAGCGGCATGGTGCACTCAAAAACCGACCGCCCGCGCAATGGATGCACCCGCCCGGGTGAATCCCACGGTGGCGGCAGCGGGCCATCGTCCCAGACCGCGGCGATGGTACTGCCGGCGGCGGAGGGTCGATATTCGAGGTAGAGCACGGGGGCTGTGCGGGTGAGACGCCGCAACAGGTTTTCCACGCCAAGGCGCTGCACCAGCGTGCGCGCGGAGAGAGCATGGATCCGTACCACCACCGCGCCGCCACCGGCAATTGCCGTCGCCACCGCCAGGTGCTCAATCCCCGCCTCTACACTGGTTCCCAACACCAGGTCATCGACCTCGCCTCGGCACAGCTCCCCCAACTCCGACAAGACCTCCGGCGGCACCGAGTCACCCACCGCCACCACTGGTTCACCGCCACGCCCCAAGATGACGATGGCGTCGAGACCGTTGCGCGCCAGAGTCCGCTCCAGATCCGCCGGGCCGAGCGCACCCGAGGCACTCCAATCGGCAATCAGGTGAGCGTTGTCGAGCAGCTTCCAGACGATCAACTCATCCACTTCACGCATCGCGCTGGCCGCGGCGATCAGCCCCGGCCCCAAGGCACCGCTGAGCAATGCAGCTTCCGCCACCAGGGCTTCGGCAGTCTCCCTACGCTGCCGCTGCGCTTCGTAGAGGGTCCAGGAACCCAGGAGGAGAGCGAGGGCGAGAAGGCCGGCGAGAAAGTGGGGAAAACGTATCTTCTGCATCGCTCCAGTCTACCCGCGGCGGTGGCGGCGCAGCAGAGAACTGGCCGGATTCGACAATCTGGTCGCGGCGGTGCGCCGCGGACGGCAACTTTGGTCGAGTTTTCGGCCGCGGGTCACGCCAACATGGCCGGCAACGCCGGTGCAAATCGCTCTCCGGCAACAAATCGATCGCCGCCGCTGGGGTCGGTTCGTTTTGGCACGCCTGATGCACTGAGGTAAGGCGCAAACAATAACCGGGAGCAACCCGACCCGAGCCGCGGCACACCGATGATCCACACTCTTCGCTCCCGCCACGGCGCGCTTCGCGCCCCAACCCTGGAGAAAACCGATGAAACTCGCCACACGACTTGCATCCCTGACGCTCGCCACGCTGATGCTCTCCCCCGCGGTGCTGGCCCGCGGTCCGCAAAACTGCGCCGGCCGTGGTGGTGGCGGCGGCGGCCGCCCGCGCGGCGACCGCCTGGTGCGAATTCTGCAAGAGCTGCCGGGTGAAGAGCTGAC
>JALXCG010000839.1 GCA_026991065.1 Gemmatimonadota bacterium
ATTGCGCGCCGCTCAATCCCCGGACAGAGGAATCCGAATCCGGCGACCGGCCCCGGCAGATCCGCGCCGTCGAAGAGCATCTCCACCACCGCCACCGCCGCATAGGGGATGCGCCGGCAGGCCTCCACGGCAGTGGCGGGCGCTCCCCCCTCCAGGAGAGTGGCCACTCCGGGCGCAGGTAGCGCCAGCACGACCTGGTCCACGGGAAAGCGCCGGTGGGCGGAGAGAACCGCGACCGGGCGGCCGCTCGCCGGCGCAAACTCCAGGCCTGTCGCCGGTGTTGCAAGGTGCAGATGGGCGCTCCCCAACGCCTCGCTCAACGCTTCAATAAGCGTGCGCAGCCCCCCTTCGAGAGAGGTCAGCCGCCCACCCGGACCGGCCGGGCCGGCGGCCGCCGCGGGTTGTCCGTTCTGCTGCCGGCGCGCCCGACGCGCCGCCCGCGCCTTGGCGATCATTCCGCGTACCAGACTGCCGTGATCACGCTCCAGCGCGACGATTCGGGGAAAAGCCGCCTGTACACTGATGCGCGCCGGGTCGCCGGCGTGGATGCCGGTGACAAAAGGATCGAGCAGCCAGGTCACCGCCTCCTGCCCCAGGCGCCGCGTGCCGAATGCGGCAACACTTTCATCGCGACTCGCCGGATCGCGCCGGGCGATGAAAGGCTCGCGCGCGAACCGCAGTTTGGCCCTCGGCGAGAGGATCGGCGAGCGGAAAAAGGCCCCGGCCGACGCCGGTAGCTCCCGCAGCTCTCCCCGCTGGACGATGAACCGATGCGCCGCCGCCTGGTCCGCTTTGATCACCTTGTCGCCGAGGCCCAGGCGCTCAACCAGCGCGCTGGTGCTGGGGCGTGAGTCGAGCCAACCATTGGGACCGGTCTCATGCTGGATCGGCCCCTCGCGCTCGGTCCAGATCTTGCCTCCGGGGCGCTCCTCCGCCTCCAGCAGATCAACGATCACCCGCTCCGGACCCAGCCGCCGGCGGATCTCCACCGCCGCGGCCAGTCCGCTCAGACCACCGCCGACCACCACCACTCGTCGGGGTTCAGCCGCAACACTCATGCGCCACCACCACCCGCCTGGGGCGCAAAGGCATGCACCGCTTCAACCAGCGCGCGGGCGTGCTCGGGCTTGGTCTCCGGCAAGATGCCATGTCCCAAATTGAAGATGTGCCCCGGCGCGGTATCGGCGGCGCGCAGGATCTGCCCGGCGCGCCGGGCAATCTCATCCGGTTCAAGAAAAAGCAGGGCCGGATCAAGATTGCCCTGAACCGCCAGCCCCGCCCCAAGCCGCCGCCGGGCGGCACCGATCTCCACCGTCCAATCGAGTCCGATCACATCGGCGCCGCACATCGCCACGGCATCCAACGCCTGCCCCGCCCCTCGCGGGAAGTAGATGATCGGCACGCCCAGATCCCGCAGCCCGGCAACAATGCGCCGTACGCCCGGCAGCGCCACAGCGGCGAAATCAGCCGGTGCCAGCGCGCCGGCCCAGGTGTCGAAAAGCTGGATCGCCCGCGCCCCCGCCTCTACCTGCGCGCGCAGATAAGCGATCGTGGTACGCACAATCTTCCCCACCAGTTCATCCCACAACTCCGGCGCGCCGATGGCCAGCCGCTTGGCATGGCGGAAATCGCGCGACGGCCCCCCCTCAACCAGGTAGGTCGCGAGAGTCCAGGGCGCAGCGGCGAAACCGATCAGCGGAACCCGGCCGGCAAGCGCCTCGACGGAGATCCGAATCGCTTCCAGGACCGGGCGGCAGTGCGCATCGGGATCGGCAATGCGCAGCGCGGCAACCGCATCCCCGTCACGCACCGGGCGCGCGAGACGCGGCGGGCCATCGGCAAAAGAGACCTCCGCGCCCATGGCGATCGCCGGCACCATGATGTCGGAAAAAATAATCGCGGCATCAACCCCGATCTGCTCCACCGGCTGCAGGGTTACCTCCGCCGCCAGGTCCGGCGTTTGACACAATTCCAGGAATGAGACCCGCGCGCGCACGGCGCGATAGTCAGGCAGATAGCGCCCCGCCTGGCGCATGATCCAGATCGGAACGCGGTCCACGGGGCGGCGGCGACAGGCATCGAGAAAACGGGTTTGACGGCTCACTGAACTCTCTTTCGTGCGGAAGCAGGTGCAAATGACGCAGTGCGTCGTTTATGATGGGACTCCGCACCTGAAACAACCATTCGCCTCCAGCGCCCCGTCCGGAGATGGGGTTCACAGGACAAAGGACAAGCAATGTCGGAGATTCTAGAACGCAGACGGAAGGAATTCGAGTCCTGCGATGAATGTGATCTGTTGGTGATCGGCGGCGGAATCACCGGCGCCGGAATCGCCCGCGAGGCGGCTTACCGCGGGCTCCGCACCATCCTCGTCGAAAAAGGCGACTACGCCCAGGGGACATCGTCGCGCTCGTCGAAACTCGTGCATGGCGGCCTGCGCTACCTGGAGCAACTACAGCTGGGGCTGGTCCACGAAGCCACCCGGGAGCGCAGCGTGCTGATGCGGATCGCCCCACATCTGGTGCGACCGATCCATTTCCTCTACCCGGTATTCGAAGGGCGCAGACCGAGTTTGCCGCTGCTCAGTCTCGGGCTCATGGTCTACGATGCGCTCTCTCTCTTCGGCTGCCCCCACCCTCACCAGGTCTACCGCCAGGCCAAGGCTCTGGAAGCTGAGCCGCTCTTGCGGAGCGATGGCCTGCGCGGCGCGGCGCGTTATTTCGATGGCGCAACCGATGATGCGCGCCTGACCCTGGAAACCATTCTCGACGCCCGCATGGCGCGCGCGACCTGCCTCAACTATGCCAAGGTGGTGGGGCTGGAGCGCTCTCCCGACCACGCCCAAGTGACCGTTGAATGCCAGCTCAGTGGCGCCAGGCGCAGCGTGCGCGCGGCAGCCGTCGCCATCGCGGTGGGCCCCTGGACCGATCGCATTCACCGCCAATTGGGGTTGGCGGTTGGTCAAGGCGAGCTGATCCGCGCCACCCGCGGCTCCCACATCATCATCGACCGCCACCGCCTGCCGATCTCCAACGCCACCGTCATGGGGGGGCATCGGGACGGCCGGGTCACCTTCGCCATCCCCTGGGATGAGCGCGTGATCGTTGGCACCACCGACCTTGACGACACGCAGGCCCCCGAAGAGGTGTGGGCCAGCGCCGAGGAAGTACGCTACCTCCTCGCCACGGTGAACGACCATTTCCCCGCGGTGCAGTTGGTTCCCACGGATGTAATCGCCACCTACGCGGGGCTCCGCCCGCTGATCCGCGAAGATGGATTGAGTCCCTCGAAGATCAGCCGCGAGCATCGCATCTTCACCTCCGGCAACGTGATCACCATGGCCGGCGGCAAACTCACCACCTATCGCTCCATGGCGGTCGAAGCGGTGGACCGGGTCACCCAGGTACTCGCCGATCAAAGAACAACCCGTCCCACCCGGGTGCGTCCGCCGCGAACCGGTCTTCTCAATCGCCTCGCCGGCCGCTGGGAGGAGCTGGCCGATGGCGAGGTCCTGCCACGACGCGGAACCACGGCACGGCGCAGCCTTCCCGGTGCCGTCGGCATCCTCGGGCCCGGCGGTCCCACCCGCGTTCTGAACGATCTGACCGCTGCTCTGGGTGACGCCCGCATCGCCCAACACCTACTGAACCGCTATGGCGGACGCAGCTATCAGATCGCGCAGCTCTGCGCGGAGCACCCCGACTGGGCGCGGCGCCTGGTTGACGAACTGCCCTCAATCTGGGCGGAAGTGGTGTTCGCCGTCCGGCGCGACCTGGCGCTCACGTTGACCGACGTTCTCGACCGGCGCATGGCGATCTTCCTGCGCGACCGCGACCAGGGCCTTGGCGTGGCGGCCAGGGCAGCGGATCTAATCGGTGCCGAACTCGGCTGGGATTCGGCCACCAAAGAGGCCCAACTCGCCGCCTATCGAGCAGCCGTCGAGCATAGCCGCCAGTGGCGCGCCGACTTCGCCTGACATCGCGTTGGGTGACGGGCAGCCGGCCAAGCCTGCCCGGAGGACACGCAATTGCCGCCTCCGGGCAGGCGCCACCTACTGAACGAAGATCTCCAGCCCATTGGACTTCGCCAGGGGCGGCTGCGGATCCTCGCCGGTCCACTGCAGATAGACTCGCCGGCCCGGCTGCGCGCCCGGCGGCACCATCACTTGCAGCAAACCGTCGCCATTGGCATCCAGCGCCAACGGGTAGGGACCGCTGAGCGGGGTTTGCAGACGTTCGCAGAGGCTGGTTGTGTCCGGGCGCAGAGAGACGAAAAGTTCGCCGTCGCTTTCTGGCAACCCATTGCTCACCTGGAGCTGGATCAACTCACCGGGCGACGCCACTCCACTCGCGGAGAGTCGCGGTTCATAACCCGCGGAACCCGCGCAGCCGCTGCCATACTCCGTAAAGAACGGCCCGCCGCACTCATACTCCTTCGCGCCGACAATCACCACATCGTCGATCGCCCACCACCACTCATAGACCGCGTTGTAGTAGTGGAAACGGATCTGCAGATCGCTCTGGCCGGCGGCGTAGGGCGTAATGTCCACCGAGACGAAACCGTCCGCGTCGCTGCCTTCGTAACGGGCCACGGTCACCCAATCCCCGGTTGCGCTGGAGCGCACATCGACATCGCCTCTTTCCGCCTGACCGCCGGAGTAGTAGTTGAAGTCGTGGTTGAACTGCAGCGTCGCGCCGACATAGGAGCTGAGATCGAGCAGCGGACTGATCAGTTGCTCATCCATGCTGTAGTTGGCGCCCAGCTCATCGGAATCGGCAATGGCGAAAGGCGCTGTCAACCCGGGACTGCGACCGCCCGGGTTGGCCGTGGTCCAGGTCGCGGCGGGACCGCTGCCGCTACCGCCATCAACAATCGTCCAGGCCCCCAGGCCCGAGGCGAAGTCCTCGCTGAATACGATCTCCTGCGGCGCATGACCAACCTGCCGGGCCAGGACCTCGGCCTGATCAGGGAAGGGCCCACCGTTGTCCGCGGAAATCTCTACCAGATCGAGAATTACATCGCCGCCACAATTCACATCGCGGCCCACGGTCATCTCGACCCACTGCGCCGCGCTGCGGGTCTCACCAGCCGGAACATCCCCGAAATCCACCTCCGCATTGACCAATCGCACCGGATGTTCCGATGTCGCGGCAACCTGAATGCGCCCCCGCAGAGCGACCAGGGTAATGCTGCAGGTCTGGTTGCTCAGGGTCGGTAGAAACGCCCAGGTCTCACCGGGATCCAACACCACGTCGCCGTTGCCGTTCAATTCAACAAGATCACTGATGCCCATGCGCCCCACTTCCGGCTCCGGACTGCACAGATAGTCCTCGATGAGCGGATAGATATCCGCCATCAGCATGCCGCGATTGCCTTCGCCAGGCGTGGTGCAACCACCACAATGGTGGAGCCCCACCATGCGGTCGTCCGACTCGCGAAAGATCGGTGAACCGGAACTGCCGGGCTCGGTGTCGAGGGTGTCGTAGTAGCGCAGCACCGTGCCGTCAACGTCGACATTCGCCCCCGATCCGTGGGTGATCTCATGCGGGCGTCCGTCCGGATGCTGGATGATGTAGATCCCTTCACCATCGGTCAACCGGACCGGGTCCGGACGCACAAAGCCGAACTCAGGCGCCGGGTTCTCCTGCAACGCGCAGAGCGAGAAGTCGAGTTGCCCCAGTCTCTGTTCGCAGGAGACATAGGGTTGCTGTACCACGACTGCGTCACAACGATAGCCTTGCCAATCCGGCGTGGTCGGCGAACCGTCGTTGCACCCCTGGCGGTAGTAGCGAAACACGAATTCGGCGCTGTTGCAGTCGTTGGCGCTCGAAACACAGTGCTCGTTGGTAATCACGTAGCCCAGCGGCGAGACATTGGAAGCGGAGCACCAAAGCGCGGTCCGCGGATCGCCGCCAACCGTCATCACGCCGGCCGAGGCCATAACGTTGTCCCATTTCCCGGGATCATCCTGGAAGCAGATGACATCGTCGAAATCCTCCGGGTAGCAGATGCTCTCCGCGCCCGGCTGCCCGCCGCCGCGGTCGCCGAACGCTTCGGAGTCGCCGACGATGATCTCATCGATGCGAAACGGCGGCCGGTCGTAGGAGCCACGGAACCGCAATTCCAGGCTCAGCACCTCGCCCTGAACGGAGAGCGCCCAGAAGTTGCCCCAGTCCTTGGGGCCGCGCTCCCTGATCACCTCGGCAACCCGGCCCGACGCCGAGCGCAGCGTCAAGGAATCGCCCGGACGCAGATTGACGTCGACCAGGTGGGCCTTCAGGAAGCTGGCCTCGGCGACCACAATCTCATCTTCCCAAACCGCGCCGTCGGCAGTGACCCGGGCTTGCCCCAGATCGGGCTCAACAGTGATCGCGTGGCTGACGCCGATCACTGTCGACGGCGGTGAAGCGGGCAGCAGCTTGGCGCCCCACGCCCCAGCCGGTAAGCAGCAAACCGAGGCGCAAGCGAGCGCCGGCACGACGAACGAGAGCAATCGTGGCATTTTGGTAGTTCCTGAAGTTGAGGTGAAATCCGGGTGCGCAAAAGCGAATGGTATTCGGTGCCCCTCAGTCGCTTATCCGTTCAAAGGGCTGGCTGCGATGATCAGCGAACGACTCTGCTCACCGCCGAGCGTGGTCGTGTTTAGTACCGCCTGGTCTCCCGTCTCCGAGTGGGAAAAATCGATCCAGGCAAAGCCCGGCGTGGACGTATCGCCCGGATAGATTCCTTCCGACCAGTCACCGCAGTACCGCGCAGTACATTCGGCGCCCCCAAGTTGCGTCAAATTGCAGTGCGGCACACTGACCTCCGGGACGCCCGAGTAGAACCCGTTGTCGATACCGCCACCGGTGTGAATGTCTCCCGAGACCATGATCACCCCCTCCACGCCGTTGGTTTCGATGAAATCGAGAATCTCGGTGGCCTCGGTCTGATAGGTGGTCCAACTGTCCCACTTCTCGACCGTGGGGTTAAAGGGCACAGTGGTGAAGATCACCTTCCAAGTAGCGGTTGACGAGAGCAGGCCGGAAAAGAGCCAGTCCTTCTGCCCATCGGCAATCTCATCGCCGTCGAGCATCGACTTGTCGGCGTCATCCTCATCCCGGCGATCGTCACGCTGGGAGCGAAGATCCAGCACAAAGAAATCTGCTTGAGCATAACTGAACCGATACCAGAGACCGGCGGCGGGATTGGCCGGTTCCGGGAGCGGGTAATACTCGCGGAACGCCTGGGTTGCGAGCGCTTTCCAGGGAGCATCCTTGCCCTCGTTGTTGGCACCGTAATCGTGATCGTCCCACATGGCAAAAACCGGAAACGCCCCCTTGATCGAACGTGAATAGTCGTTCCCGGCGGAAGTGCCGCGGCTGAACGCCCGGTGCATGGCGCGCCAGTTTTCAATGTTGACCGGCTGCATGTTGCCCGGGTCGCTGTGATCGAAATCGCCCAACTGCACCACAAAAGCCGGGTCCGCTGCAGCGACCTCTTCGAGGATCGGCGCACCGGCGGGGTTCCAGCGGTTGGCATCGGCAATGACCGCGACGCGAAAATCGCGCACCGCGCCGGCGGGCGGAAATGTCTTGAAGTGGGGATAGCCGAAACGAGGTCGCGGCATCTCGGTGCCATCGATCACAAAGGTGTAGTAATAGGTGGTCTCCGCCTTGAGCTTGGTCAGCGGGATCTGAACCGTAAAGTCGCTGGATCCGGTCGCAACCGCCGCCTGACTCCATTTGGGGCTGCGCAGATTGACATGCGTCGAGTACTTCACGGAGACACTGGCGGCGTTCGTCATTCGCCCAAACACCACTGCGCTGCTGGGAGTTACCGCCCCCACCAAAGGCCCGTGACTGAGCCATGCGGCCTGCGCCCCGCTTGAATCCGCCAGAATCAATGCGCCGGAGCAGAGCAGCGCCACTCCGCCCCAACGCACCAACTCGCGCACCAACGCATTCCGGAACCACCGTATTGTTTCGCTCACTCGTCGCGTCCTCTCGTCGGTTTCATTCTTGCCACTGTCCCGCCCCTGAGTTCAGCCCCCGGACCGTGCCAGGAACTATAACGCGGAAACTTTGAGCGTGCGCTTTACTTCAATGACGTTGCCGGCACGATCGCGGGCCACAATCCGCAACACGTGTGTAGCTGGCGAGAGAGCCTCCACCAAGCGCGCTTCAATCCGCGCGCGCGGTGCATCAAATCCGGCAATCACCCACTGACCGTCGATTTCGAGAGAAACGCTCTCCGCATCAATTCCCGCCCCCGAGTCGGTGAGCGGAATGCGCAAGATCCCGGCGCAGTAACTGGACGGTTCCAACACCGGTTCCCCGATCTGCGGGGCGCTGGTATCGGCGAATGCGGCATAGGTTCCGGGCCGGGTAATCCAGCCACTGACCGCCGCGCCGCCGGCCGCGGTCGCCACGCTGCCGCCAACCCGCGACCAGCCGATCTTGCCGCGGCGCCGGACCGCCCGGTAGAGCTGCACATTCGCACTTTCACCGGCGCCGCCCTCTTGCAGCGGCATGAGCAGCATGGGACGGTCGCGGAAACAGAGTTCCCCGGGGCCCACTCGCACCGCTCCACTGCGCGGTTGCAGGGTGCCCCAATCCCCGCGCAGGGCAGCCGGTTCCAGCGCCACCAGGGCGTCGCGGTAAAGCCCACCGGCGGCGATCCGCAGCGAAGCTCCACTGCTCTCCTCGGTGCAGGTCAGCGATTCCCCGGCCTCCACGCGATAGTAGGGCATGCGCCGCCGCCACTCGTTGCTCCCCCCACTCACGCGCAAACTGCCCGGCCTCCGGATCGGCAACCAACTGACCCAATGTCCGGGTGCCAGCCGCAGCGGCGGCGGCAGCACCTCAAGGCTCTTCCCCCCCGCCGGCGATGCGCTCTCCCAGCGCAGCACAGGTTGCGGCACGCGCTCGGGATCCGCCCGCATCTCCACCGCCAGCAAAGCCCCCCGAGCCTCCGCCCGAACCCCCAACCGCGCGGTACCCCGGCCGTTTTCCGCACCGCTCGAAGCGGTGCTCGGCGCAGCCGTCGGTTCCGCATCCGGCACCGATCCCGGCACCAATCGCAACAAAACCCGCGCGCGATTGCCGCTTCGATCCCAAAACTCCAGCGTCAGCGGCGTCTCCACATCCGGCGCTTCGATCCAGCCAAAGGGATGCGCCGCGGAGGGAGCGAAAAGAATCTCATCGCGGCCATCGGCCGGCACATCCAGACGCAGCCGGGTGCGTGATCCCGGCCCCTCACTGGTTCCGGCGTAAAGATGGCGCGCCCGAGCCATGTTGCTCCAACTGAAGCGATCGAGGCGCATCTCCAACCCCACCTCAGCGCCCTCCATGACCCGCGCTCCGGCGATCGCCAGCCGCCCGCGACCGGCGTCATCCCGGTCGAAAACGGTGATTTCCAGGCTGGCCCGGCCCACCAACTCGAGCGGCTCCGTCACCCGCTGCACCCGCTCGCCATCCACCAGCGCCCCATCCGGCAAGGGCAGCTCATAGGGAAACGGCGACCCCGCCACCAGGGCCCCGCGCCCGCGCGGAATCACCCGCAGCGCGACCGGCGTGGGCGGCACCCGATCCCGCACCGGCAGCCCGGCGGCGACCGGATCGAGTGGCTGATTGGCACCATCCCGAATCTCAAAATGCAGATGTGGAACCGTGGTTCCCGCCTGACCGGACCAGCCGACCAGATCCCCCGCGGCGAAGCGCAGCGGCTCCCGATCCCACTGCCAATCCACCCGGTAGTGACGGGCGCTCAATTGCCGCTCGCGAACCGCCTCCGCAACCGGCGGCGCAAAGCGATCAAGATGGCCGAAGACCGCGATCCGCCCGTCGTCCAGGCGCAGATAGAGCGCCCGCCCGTAGCCTCCGGCGGTCACCTTGACCCGCTCCACCACGCCGCCGGCCACCGCGCGCACCGGCACACCGATCCGCCCACCGGTGGAGAGATCCACGCCGGCATGCAACCGGTTGGCGCGGTACTCGCCGAAGCTGGAGGTCAACGCCAGGGGCTGATCAAGCGGCGAGCGCAGTGACGGCGACGCGGCCGGCGCCATCGCCGGCGCCCAGACCAGGCCCAGGAGCGCGAAGTTGAGCCGCCAACCAGCGCGGCGCCTTCCCCGGCGGCGCTTCCGCTCCCCCCCGCCAACCACCGGCAACCGCCGCCATCGAAACAGAACACGTATCTTCATCATCATGGGGCCGAGCATGCCGCTTGCGGCCGGACCAGGCAACAAAAACCTGGCGATGGCCGTATCCCAATGCACCGCAGGGGGTCAGCCCCGCAGCCAACACACCGGGCGGCGGCCGAGCCCTCTTGACGCATCCGCCTACGGGCGATACCGTGCCGTCCCCCCGCCTCACTC
>JALXCG010000840.1 GCA_026991065.1 Gemmatimonadota bacterium
TTCGGGACGCTGGGGCATCCTGGAGATTCCGGTTCAACCGTGAGTCGACGCTTTGGCGCCTGAGATGCGGGGGCGACGATCCGTGGTTGATCGCCGCCCCCGTTCGCGTGCCGCCGGGAGCGGCGGGCTCCGCGACGGCCCGCCATCCCTCTCTACTTGATCATCGCCATCGACCGCGTCAACACCCCTTCCGCTGTTTGCAGGCGATAGAAATAGATTCCGGAGGCGGCGGGATCGCCACTGTCGCTGCGGCCATCCCAGTGCAACGCATGGGTGCCGGCGCTCACCCGCGATTCCCTCAGCAAGGTTCGCACCCGCCGCCCCGCGGCATCATAGATCGTCAACTCCGCGGGCCCCGCCTGGGCCAGCTCAAAAGTGATGCGCGTGGAGGGGTTGAACGGGTTGGGCGCGTTTTGTAGCAGCCGCGCGCGACTTGGCGCGCCGGGCAGGCCGCCATTCCCGGTGCCACCGCGGCCCTGGCCCGCGATATCGTCGATGATGAGTCGGACAAACATCACATCGGCCGGGGCGCTGGCGCCATACATCTCCGACCAGGCGAAGCCGGTGCCGCAGGTGGGGCTGATCTCGTGCGTGACGTGGGAGAAGATCGCGTTGCGGCCGGCGTTGGCATCCTCCTGCGAGATTGCCGAAACCTGGCCACGCGCGGACCACTCCGCCGCGCCGCCAACACGCAGCGACTGTTCCCAGATCTGGAAAGCCGGCCCACAGACATCCCAGCCCCCGCCCTCGGCTCCGACCGCCATGTAGACCGCTGGATAGACCGCTACCAATATGTCGTCACCAGCCTGGCGCTCGATCCCGATCTGCGGCAACCCCGCCAGCGTGTCGGTGGCGACATTTTCCGGCGTGGGCTCGAAACCGCAACTGTCCGGAAGCGCCGCCAGGCGCGCGCGATCCATCAGCGGAAAACGCGCGTTCTCCACCCACTCATCCCCACTAAAGACTCCGCTCACATATTCCGGCACGCCCACCGGGCCGCTCTCGGCGAATCCGACAAGACCAGTCTCGTAGGTATCGGAGATGTTGTCCTGAAAGATGACGTGCACACCGTGGTCGCGATCCACCACCATTGAAGGCACCACCTTTTGCGATCCCGGAGCCCCTTCCGCGACGACCCGCGGCGGGCTCCAGGTGACGCCGCCATCGGTGGAACGCTGCACCACGGCGTCGCCGTCGCCATCCTGGTCGGCATCGGAGTTGTAGCAGATGTAGATGTCGCCATTGTCCGGATCGGCGGCCCCACTGGGCAACACCCAAACATCTTTGACCCCGGTCGCTGCCACCGATTCGTTCCAGTTTACGCCGTCGGTAGAGGTTTCGACGACGATATCAACGATTCCCTCTCCTTGCACCGCCACAATGAACCAGGTGCCGTCGGAAGAGCGATCGAGAAAGGGAAAAACCGTCTGTGTCTCACCGCTGCTAACCGGCACACTCGTGCCCCAGGCACCCGAAGCGAAATCGAAACGGTTAACCCAAATGTTGTACGTATCTCCGTCGGTCGCATGGTAGGCGGCCATCACCCCGTCCTCGGTTTCGTGCGCGCTCGGCCGTCCGGCATCGGTTTCTTGTTCCGGATCGGACACGATTCCGGGAAAAGACCAAAAGCCGATACCGCCGATGGTCTGCCAATAGTTGGCGTTGATGGCGAAGTCACCGGCCGCCGCCCACTCGTAGAAAACCATGTAGGTATCATCCGCCGGTGCGTAGACGACATGCCGCTCCGCCGGGTAGTTGGTCGGCGCAATCTGCGCGGCCCCGTTGTCAACCCCTTCCGCCACCACTTGCACCTCACCCAGTGGCGGTCCGCAGTAGTAACGGTTCGGTTTGCTCTGCGGCTCATCATACCTGGGATTGGGGATGCGCACCGCCCGTCGCGTTACGCTCTCGGCTGTCGCCACCTCGCCCGCCGCCATCAACATCAGCAGGATTGCCGGCAGCCGCTTGAATCCATAGCCGTGAGTCATCTGCTTCTCCTTCATGCGCCGGCTGCGCTGAGCAGGGCGCACCGCATTGAGTGTGACCAACCAACCCCGGTCCGGGTCAGCACCGCTGCTTTCAAACTAGCAGCGCGGGAGGAGCAGACAACCCCTCTTTATTGTCGGATTGTTTTGTCTGCACCGAAAGCGAAATTGATTACGGAAGTAGCTGTATCCAGCGGAGCAACCCGGCCTGTCTCGGTGCCGGGTCCTGGCCGAATCGGCCTGCTTCCCGGTCGCGGGAGCGCCCGGCTCATCTTCCGGGTTCGCACCCTTGCCCGAAGCGCGCCGCCCCGCCCCCGCTACTCCTCCCGCACCAGCAACACCTTGCCGATATTCTTGCGATCCTGAATGTAGTGGTGGGCGGCGGCCGCGCCGGCGGCGCTCAGCGGGAAACGCTGGTCGATCACCGGCTCCAGCTCCCGCGCCGCCACCGCCCGCAGAATCTCCTCGAACCAGCCACGGGTGCGATCGGGCGCGGCGGCGGCCAGCGTGAGCATGTTCACCCCATGCACACCGACATTGCGCTGCAGCAGGGGGATCAAGTTGAAGAAGCGCAGCGGCAACACCTCACGCACAATCGGCCAGATCCGGCGCTGCTTCCCGGGGCTGGCATCGCGCACCCCGAAAAAGACCACCCGGCCCAGGGGCGCCGTGACGCGCAGACTGCGCAGCAGCGAGCTGCCGCCCCCGGGGTCCAGCACCAGGTCCACGCCGCGCCCGCCGGTGGCCGCGCGCACCGTCGCCACCAGGTCGGTGTTGTGGTAGTTAAGCGCATGGTCGGCGCCGTTGGCCCGCAGCCACTCGCACTTGCCCTCGCTGCCGGCGGTGGCGAAGAGGGTCGCGCCCGAGTGGCGGCGTGCCATCTGCAGCGCCGCGCTGCCCACACCACCGGCGCCGCCGAGAATCAACACGCTCTTGCCGTCGCCGAAGCCGCCCGCGTCATAGAGGCAGCAGTGGGCCGTGAGGTGGGTCACCGGCACCGCGGCCGCGGTCTCCAATTCCACTTCCGGGGGCAGCCGCAACACCTGCTCCGCGGCGGTGGTGACAGCCGTGGCGTAGCCGCCGAAGCGGGTGAGCGCGCAGACCGCGTCCCCCTCCCGCAGATGCTCCACCTCGGCCCCCAC
>JALXCG010000841.1 GCA_026991065.1 Gemmatimonadota bacterium
TGGACGTGGGCGACGTGGTCGAGGGTGCCTTCGAGGATCGGCTGCGCAGGCTCGTCGACTCCGTGTACCGGCGGCAGGTGGTTCCGCTGGTAGGAGCTGGTGTGTCGGCCGGACGACTCCCGTTGGCCGAGGCCCTCGGCCCCAAATTGGCTGGGCTTGTCGACACGAAGCGCTTTGGCCCCCCCACCAAAGGCGACTCCTTCGCTCACGTCGCCGAGCTCGCCATGCGTGCTGAGGGTGCCGAGACGGTCTGTGAGGCGCTGGGCATCGCTGGGTGGACCGAGGTCTCTCCCACCCGCGCCCACCGCTACATGGCCATGCTCGCTGCCGACGGCTTCATCGACGAGATCATCAGCACCAACTACGATGGCGGTTTCGAGAACGCCTGGAGTGCGCTCAATGTGTGCGGCAAAATCCATGTGGTCGCCGACGCCACCGAGCTGCACCAGCCGCGCAGTGCCAACGGAGTGGAACTGCGGCTCTACAAGATCAACGGCTGCGCGAAGAAGTTACCGTCGAAGCCCGAGACCATCCTCCTCACCGACAGCCAGCTCCAAGGCTACCAGCAAAGCCACCAGCGCCGCTGGGTACGGGATCTGCTGCGCACGACCACGCGCAGCCGCACCCTGGTGCTCTCGGGCTTCAGCTCCGACGAGCCCCAGGTGTGGCACGTGGTGCGTCTCATTCTGGAGGAGCTAGGCGCACTACAGGCGTCGGAGTCCGGCTCGGAACCGGAAAAACAGGACCAGCCGGGAGAGCAAGAGCAGGACCAGCCGCAACCTGTGCCCCGGCTGTGGATGGCGCTTTACAAGGACCGCATCCCCTTCCACCTGCTCATGGTGCTGGCGGACGAGGCCAAGCTTCGAAACAGATATCCCCTCAGCAAGGAAAGGCCGCACAAGTTCGACAATGTGTTCTCCAAGCGCGACAGCCGCGACTTCGGCTTGCCGTGCGGCAGTGATCTCGACGCCGGCGCTTTCTGGCGCCGGATCTGGCTCGAGGTGCTCCAGCGCACGCTCGCCGATCCCGAGGGAGCCGTGGCCCGCGCTTTCGTCCACGCGGTAACCGGCCGCGCTGCCCGGAACCACCCCGAGGAGGCTGGGTGGTTTGCCCTCTGGGAGTCGGTGGTGAATGAGGCTTTTCACGAGGCCCTCTTCCAAGAGCCGGAGGAACAGCAGGGTGGGTCTTACCGGCCCCGCTCTCCCGGCATCACCTGGGCAGAGAATCGCTACGTCCCCCCCGCCGCCGAGCCCGACTACTGGATGGCAGTGATGCTGCTGTCCCTTGTGCGAGAGAATGGGGATACCCTGGTGGGCAGGATGGTCGATCGGGAGCCCGTTCCAGAGCTGCGTCGACGTTCTCTGGGAGTCGGTTCGGCGTCCAGGCCGTCTGTTTCTGTAGCCGCTGAACCCTGCGGCGAGATGGTAGTGATGATCCTCCAAATCTTCTTTGGCCTTCTGCCCACCCTTGCAGGTGAATTGCGCCGCAACGACACAACTACCCTCGACTTTGCCCGGTCCGCTGCTCGCGAGTGCTTGGACACCGCCCTCCACCATGCCCGTCTCAACGAACGCAAGACCCGGTCCCAACGAAAGCATGAGGTGGAACCATGACCACGCCCCAGCAAAAGCTTTCCCGTCTTCAAGTCATCCTCGATGAGCCCTGTAGCGAGCGGTGGCGGGATCGGTTTGGAATCACCGAAATCTACGTCAACGACATCGCCGCCGGCGCGTTGATCGAGGTGCCATCCTCCTGGGACGACAAGGAGTCGAAAATCACCGACACAGTCGCGGAGGGCCTGCGCCGCCTGCTCCAGGAGCTGTGGCGCCAGGATCTGGCCCGGCCGGTGGTGGCGGTGTTCTGGCCCAAAGAGGGCGCAGCCGAGGGCAAGGCCCTGAAAGCGCTGCGCAAACTCACCTGGGACCAGGCTGCGCATCGGGGTGACTTCGCGCTGCGCGAGGCATCCAGCCGCGAGAAGGCGGAGGATCTCCTGAGGACGCTGCTCGGCGACACCATGGATGCGCTCGACGACAGCGCCCGCAAGGACAAGGTGGGCATCGCCGAGGTCGAGGCGGAGCTGCAAAAACAGGGCAACGCCCCAAGCAAGGCGGGAGAGGCCCCGCGGACATCGGCGGAAGACCATCTGATCCGGCGGCTCCGGGACGAGCTGAAGCGCGCCCGAAACACGCGCACAGATCCAGACCTGATGGGTGTCCTCACTGAGTGGCTGCGCGCCGAGGAGGTGGCCCCATGAACGCGCCCGACAAGGTAAAGAGGATCTCGTTGCGGAACTTCCGCGGCTGGGGTGGCGAGCGAACCATCATGCTGGACGCCGATCTGGTGCTGCTGTCGGCCCCCAACGGCAAAGGCAAATCCAGCTTGATCGCGGCCCTGGGGCGCGCCCTGGGCGGTGTTCGGTTGCACGACGACGACACGATCCAGACCCTGGGCACGAAGGAGAAGTGGAAGGTCGTGGTCGAGTGGGAGGGCGACAAGAGCCGCATCGATGGGGAACAGCCCGTCCGTCCGCTCGACCCCGACGACCACCCCGGCACCGAAACAGTGCGACGCGCCACCTGCTTCACCCAGGACCCGCTCGATGACCAGTTCGAACCGGACGACGCGGGCGACGACACGCTGCTGGGCTTCCTGGCACCCTTCCCCCGGTGGCTGGAGGACTACGACCAGGCTCTGCGTGACGCCATCGGCAGACTCGGCAAAGAGAAGCCCCAAGGCATCGACGATTCCCACACCCTCAGGGCCCGGCGTCGCAGGGATGACGCCGCCCGCGAGCTGCACGCGAAGCTGGCCGAGGTTCTGGGAGCAAAAACAGACGAGGAACCGACAGATCCGGTGGCCGCGCTGCTGGCCTTGGCCGCTCCGTTGCCGGAGGCTCCTCCGGCGGACACCACCTTCGACATCGGCGCGGCCCGCAAGCTGGTGGCCGCGATCGAGGCCCGACTGCGCGACTCGCCCGCGCATCGAGCGCAGGTCCAAGACCTGATCGAGCAACGAGACGCAGTCCAGGCGGCGCTCGCGAAGCAGGATGAAGCGTGGCCCCCCGAGGCCACCCAGGCCCTTGCCACCTGGGCCACCGGGCCGGTCGACCTGAGCCGTCTGCTCGAT
>JALXCG010000842.1 GCA_026991065.1 Gemmatimonadota bacterium
CGATTCGACACTCTTCAACCTGCCCGGCGTGCAGGGCAGCCATCACATTGGTGCTTCGACTGAGCAGGCGCAGGCGGCCGTGGCGGAAGAAGCGGTGCGCGTGGTGAAAGTCTTCCTGGATGAAGGCGCGGTGGCCAACTGCGTAAACCCCGATGTGATAAAAGGCTAGCTCTTTACACTAGATCAAAGAACAAGGAGAAATCGCAATGTCGAAGAGAGCGATTAATTTTAGCGCGGGGCCAGCGGTCCTGCCGTTGCCCGTGTTGGAAGAGGCCCAGCGCGACCTCGTGAATTACAAGGGTACCGGTATGAGCGTAATGGAGATGAGCCATCGCTCACCCGCTTACGATGAGATCCACCAAACGACGATCGCAACGATTCGCACGCTACTGTCGATCAGCGACGATTATGACGTGCTCTTAATGCAAGGCGGGGCCAGCAGTCAGTTCTCATTGATTCCGATGAATCTGATGACGAGTGGCAAGGCCGACTACGTGGATACGGGCGCTTGGTCGACCAAGGCGATCAAGGAAGCGCGGCGCGTGGGGTCAGTCAATGTCGCGGGCTCTTCAGAGGCAGACGAATTCAACCGAATTCCGACACAGGATGAGTTGCAACTCGATCCCACAGCGGACTATGTGCACATCACCACAAACAACACGATCCGCGGCACGGTTTGGAACTACGTTCCAGAGGTCGGGGATGTGCCGCTGGTCGCTGATGCGTCGTCGAATATCATGTCGGAACCGATGGATGTGAATCGATTCGGTCTGATCTACGCCGGTGCGCAGAAGAATCTGGGGCCAGCGGGTGTAACAGTAGTGATTATCCGCAAGGATCTGGTGGCGAAGGGCGACGACGGGATTGGGACGATGTTCCAGTATCGCACCCATGCGGCGAAGAACTCCCTCTACAATACGCCGCCTTGCTGGCCGATCTACATGGTGGGCTTGGTGGCGCGCTGGGTCGCGAGTCAGGGAGGACTGGAGGCGATGCAGCGGGCGAATCGCGAGAAAGCCAACTTGATCTATGACCTTTTGGATGCGAGTGATTTCTACCGCGGGACCGTGGTCAAGGAGTGTCGCTCTCTGATGAACATCCCGTTTCGCTTGCCGAGCGAAGAGCTGGAAAAGCGCTTCGTCGCGGAATCGGCGGTGGCGGGCATGACCAATCTGAAGGGGCACCGGTCGGTCGGCGGCATTCGCGCTTCGATCTACAATGCGATGCCACGCCAGGGTGTAGAAACGCTGGTTGCGTTTATGAAGGAATTCGAGCGTACTCACGGGTAGTGCGCGAGCGACTCCCGCTGCGCGGGAGTCTTGCGATCCGGGCCGGCGGCGTGTTGCGACAAGCCGTCGGTCAATTGTTCCCTGTTTGTTATCCTCTTTCAGCGAGTCACAGTTCCATGAAGATCATTAGCGATCCATCCGCGGCAATCAACGCGGCGCTGATTCCTCCCGGCAGTGTGGTGTATGCATCTGGAAATGCGGCAACGCCGCAGATGCTTCTGGAACATCTGGCGGCCGAGGAGTCGATCCAGGGGATCGATCTCTACAGTGTGTTGTTACTGGGGGACCGGTTGGCGCCGCTCTTTAGCGATGAGTGTTGCCAGCGGATTACGCACCGGGTGATTTTCAATGGCGCGTTGTCGAAGGATGCGGTGAATCGCGGAAGCGCGAAATACCATCCGTTGCACCTGCGCGAGATTCCCGGATATGTGCGGGCGCCGTCCGGGCCGGATGTAGTGCTGTTGACGGTGAGCGGCCCTGACCCCGGCGGGAACTACAGTCTCGGAACAACGGTCGAAGCGGTGTTGGCGGCGATCGAAAGTGCCAGGCAGCGCGGTGGCGTGGTGATCGCCGAGCGAAATCGGCAGATGCCTTTCGTGTTGGGAACGACGATTCCGGAGAACTACATCGACTATCTTTTCGAGACCGATTATGCGCTACCTGCGACACCGGTACGACCGCCGGACGAGCGGGCTTCGAAGATCGGCGAGATCATAGCCGCGCTCTATGTTCGCGATGGCTCCGGAAGTGAACCCGGCTCGACGCTCCAATATGGAATCGGCGAAGTGCCGGAGGCGGTCACCGACGCGATCCTGCGCAAGGGCGTGCGGGATCTGGCGATCCACACGGAACTCTTTGCCGGTGCGATGATGCGGCTGGTGCAGCGGGGGGTGGTGTCGAACCGCTGGAAGCCGGAACTGCACTGCGCGATTTCGTCGATCTTCTTGGCAGAGGACAAGGCAGGTTACGACTGGCTGCATTTCAACAGTGCGGTGCAGAGCCGGCCATGTGACTACACCAATAGTGTGTTTCGTGTAGCGGAACAGCCCAATATGGTGACCATCAATGGTGCATTGGGAGTAGATCTGCATGGCAATATCTGGGCTGATTCATTGCAGGCGCGCAAGATCTACAGTGGGGTTGGGGGCCAGGCGGACTTCATTCGCGGTGCCCAGTATTCGCCGGGAGGGGTGGCGATCATTGCTTTGAAGTCGACCACGGGCAAGGGTGTGTCGAAGATCGTCGACTGTTGCCCTGCGGGGATTACCACGACTGCCATCCCGGCAGACCAGGTAGTGATCGTGACCGAGTATGGAGCGTTTGATCCGCGAGGATTGAGTTTGGGAGAGCGGGCGGTGGGGATTGCCCATCTGGCGCACCCGGATCAACGCGATACGTTGCTTAGAGTTGTGCAGGAGAATCCGGCTTTCCACAAGCCTGATCTCTCGATTCACAGCGGCATTCCCGGGTTTACTCCTTATGAGCGGGCGATCCAGCAACTCTGATTGAGGGGCGAAAGGAACTCATGGCGACATCATCGCGGAGCCGTTTGCCGGATACACCGGCCTGGAAGGCACTGAAGGAGCACCAGCGGGAGTTGGCTGCGGTGCGGATGAGCGATCTCTTTGCGGCAGATCCTCGGCGCTTTGAGAGTTTTAGTGTTGAAACGCCCGAGATGCTTTTCGACTATTCCAAGAATCGGGTGACCGCGAAGACGATGCGATTGCTCGTGGAATTGGCGATGGAGGCGGAGCTTCCGGCCGCAATCGAGGCGATGTTCAGTGGCGAGCGGATCAACTGGACCGAAGATCGGGCCGTGCTGCACACGGCCTTGAGGAACCCGGCACGGGAGGGTGTGCGGGTCGAAGGTCGGGAGGTGTTGCCCGGGGTCCACGCCGTCCTGGAAAAAATGGAGCGCTTTTCGGATCGCGTGAGAAGCGGTGAATGGCGGGGGCAGAGCGGGAAACCGATTCGGACCGTGGTGAATATCGGTATCGGCGGTTCTGATCTGGGGCCGGCGATGATCGTGGAAGCATTGCGGGGTGAGAGCGGGGCGCGGGCCGGCGCCGACGGCGGGCTGGACGTGCGCTTCGTGAGCAATGTGGATGGTGGCGACCTGGCGGCCAAGCTCGAGGGGTTGGATCCGGCGGAAACGCTTTTTATCATCGCGTCGAAGACCTTCACTACCTTGGAGACGATGACCAATGCCCGCTCGGCGCGGGCCTGGTTGGTGGCGGGGCTTGGAGGGAGCGACACAGCAGTGGCCAAGCATTTTGTGGCGGTCTCCACGAATCATGCGAGGGTGCGGGAATTCGGCATCGATCCGCAGAATGTGTTTGAGTTCTGGGACTGGGTTGGGGGGCGCTACTCGGCGTGGTCCGCGATCGGCTTGCCCATTGCCCTGGCGATTGGTTTTGCCAGCTTCAAGGAGCTGCTGGCGGGTGCCTGGGCAATGGATCGCCATTTCCGCGAGACGCCCGCATCGCGCAACATCCCGGTGCTGATGGCGCTGCTGGGAATCTGGTACAATAACTTCTTCGACTGTGACAGTTACGCTGTTCTTCCCTATCTGCAAGCTTTGCACCGTTTTCCCGCCTATCTGCAGCAAGCGGATATGGAGAGCAATGGCAAGAGCGTGGACCGTGATGGCCGGCGCGTGAACTATCAAACCGGTCCGGTGGTCTGGGGTGAGCCAGGCACCAATGGTCAGCACGCGTTTTTCCAGCTACTGCACCAGGGGAGCAAGCTGATTCCCTGTGACTTCATCGGCGTGGTGAATCCTCCGCGGGTGCTCGGGGATCACCACGAGAAGTTGATGGCGAACTTCTTTGCTCAACCGGAGGCTCTGATGGCCGGGCGCTCCGAGGTGGAAGTGAGGACTGAGTTGGAGGCGGCGGGTGTGTCAAGGGAGCGGGCTGAGATGCTGGCACCACACCGGACCTTCGACGGCAATCGCCCGAGCAATTCACTTCTCTTGCGCGCGCTGACACCTCATTCGTTAGGGTTCTTGATTGCCGCTTATGAGCATAAGATCTTCACTCAGGGGGTGATCTGGCGAATCAACAGCTTCGATCAGTGGGGTGTGGAACTGGGCAAGGTGTTGGCGCAGAAGATTCTGGAAGAGGAGTTGGTGCTGCTGCGGGGGGAGGAAGCCGACTTGAATGGGCATGATGGGTCGACCGCTGGCCTGATTCGCTTTTTCGCTGCGCATCGGCGGGGCGATTGATGGGCTGATTCGGGCAGCAAAGCTTTTTTCGCACAATCCTCACCATGACCGGCCGGCGCGCATAAGATAGGACTCATGGCTACCTCAACGGTTACTGCTCTTCCTGCCTGCTCCGCCCTTGCGTGTTCCGCGTTCGCCGGTCATGAGGAGTTCGGCAGGCTGATGATTGCGCGAGATCCCAAGGCGGGAGCCCCGGAGGATCTGGATTCCGCCGGCGGCAGACTGGAGTGGATCCACGACTGCCGGTGGATTCGCATTGCCAATTGGGCGCTTTCGGCGAGGCGACTACTTCGCCGACCGGGTTCGCCAGGATCTTTGCTGTCTCAAACGGTGAGCCTTCATCGCCGACATCCGGGTCGTGCTGGCGACGCTGCCCGCAGTGCTGCACCGGCGAGTAGCACATTGTGCCGCCGGGTGTTGGGTTGGGGCGAGGATAGTGGCGGCCGGAATTGGAGGTGCTTCTGGTGCGCCGGAGAATGGTGGATGCTGTCCAGAGCGAGGGCGAAGTGAGTCAGGCCGAGGCACGCAGAGCGCGGAATCGAAAGCGGATTCGTCAACTCAAGTGGTTGCAGTATTCAGGTATCGGGACGGTTTGGGCGCTTTTTGTGGCGGCGGCGCTGGTTGGCGTGGGTGTGGATGATATTCCGTGGTGGGTGGCACTGCTCTTGATTGTGGGGGCGACGGTTCTCCTGGATCGAGTTACGCGGTCGTTGATGGTGCAGACCGGCGTGATCAAAGTCCCGGTCCTGATGTATCACAGTGTGGCTCCTGAGTTCGAACTCATCCCTGCCCCCGGACTTTCCGTTCGACCAGAGGTGTTTGCTGCTCATCTGCGACTCTTTGAAGAAGATGGCTACACCACGCATACGCTCTCAGAGGTGCGGGCCCATTTAACTGGTGAAGCGCCGCTTCAGGGAAAGCCGCTGGTCATCACTTTTGATGACGGATACCTAGACAACTACCTCTATGCCTTCCCCATTCTTAAGAAGTACGGAGCCAAAGCGACGATCTTTGTCGCGGCGGATTTTGTGGAAGACATTCAAGCGGTTCGGGATCTGGACCAGGATGCTTCCCTGGCCACCGGAGCGTACCTCGGATGGGGCGAGATTCGTGAGATGGTGGAGTCCGGACTGATTGAGATCGAGTCGCACGCCGCTTCGCACGACATGCTGCCGCGAGCCGACCGGATTGTTGACTACTTCCGTCCCGGCCTCCGCAACCCCTGGTTGACCTGGCGGGCATTTCCTCATGAGAAACCGCGCTGGTTCTTGCGCCGCCCCGAAGACGTTGGTTTCGGCAGGCCGATCTATGAATGTGGTTCAGCGCTTGAAGGTCCCTGCTTTCGCCCGGATCCCGAAATTGAGCAGCGTTTGATGGAGCATGTAGCAGCAGGCGGGGGGCGGTCCTTCTTTCGAACCATCGGCTGGCGTGACGAGTTGGACCGGGTGGTCATGGAGTACCGCGCGGAGCATGGCGGGAAGACCGGTAGGTTCGAGACGCAAGAGGAGTGGCGGGATCGGGTGCGCGAGGAATTGGTTGGCAGTCGCGTTCGGCTCTCCCGTGGCATCGGCCGGGAGGTCAGGTTTCTTGCGTGGCCACATGACTGCTTCAATGAGCGATTGCAGGCGATTGCGGTGGACGAGGCCGGCTATGCGGCTACGACGAGTGGCTTGCACCAGAATGAACCCGGTGATGATGCCCACGGCATCAGCCGGATCCCGGCCGGAGAGGGGTTGCTCGGGCGGCGTTGGCAGCGCGGAGATCTCTGGCTGCTGCGAGCGCATCTGGCACTTTTTCGTGGGAACTACCTCTACTATTTGCCGGCGTTTCTCGCGAGTCGCGTTCGCGCCTTGGTGCTTCGCTTGGCTCCACCGCGTTCCTAGCGATGCGAATCTTGATGGTGCTGGAGCGCCTGGATTCGATGGACGGACGTGGGCGTGTCGTCATCGAGTTGGCGCGACAGCTTTGCGGCTGCGGAGATGAAGTCGAGGTCGTGTGCTCCGAAGCGACCGTTGCGGATTTGCCGTTGACCCAGGTGCATCGGGTTTGGACCCCGGTTTGGTTGCCATGGTCGTTGCGTACGCTGTGGTTCGCGGTTCTGTCCGCTTGGGTCGTGGGGCGCCGTCGCCAGGCGGTGGACTTGGTTCATGCTCACGCGGCAACACTGGCGGAGGTGGACGTGGTCACCTGCCATGGACTGCACAGAGCTGGAATCGGAGTGGCGGAGCAGATGCCGAATCCGGCGGCGTGGGGGATGCGACCGAGCGACTTGCGACGCTTGCGGTGGCTGCTGCCGATTCTTGAAGCGCCGCTGAGGCGTTCGCGGGCAAAGGTGATTGCGCTGACTCGAAATATGGCGGTGGAACTGCAGCGTGAGTGTGGCGTGGCGAAAGACCGGCTGGCGGTCATTGCAAATGGTGTAGACGAGTCACGCTTTGCGTCGATCAGAGCGGCGCGCGAGCAGCGCCTGAAGCGGAGGGAGCAAGACCGAGGTGCCGAGGCTGTCGGCCCAGCCAGGAGTCAGCCGGCGGTGCAGTTGCTTTTCGTTGGCCACGATTTCAAGCGCAAAGGGCTGGCTGTAGCTTTGGACCTGCTCGCCCAATGGCCGCAAGCAGAGCTGACGGTCGTGGGCGGAGATCCCAATGATTCTCGCATTACCCCAAGGATGGAGGCGCGGGCCGCTGCGTTGGGGGTGAGGTCGCGAGTTCGCTTTCTTGGTCCCTGCGACACCATGGAGCGAGTTTATGCAGCAGCGGATCTCTTGCTCGCTCCAAGCGCCTATGAGGGGTTCTGTCTGGCGGTGCTGGAGGCACTCGCTTGTGGGATTCCCGTGGTGGGATCTCCGGCCGCACTCCCGGAGGAGTTGGGGGAGGATGGCCCCGCATTGCGGCGGATTGCATGCCAATCGCCGATTGCGGAGTGGGGGCAGTGCGCGCGGGAGCTTGCGCGTGGCGCGCCGGCAGAGGTTTGGAATCATGCGCGATGGGTCATCGCGCGCCTGAGCTGGGAACGCTGCGCCAGCGAAACGCGCCGGCTGTACCTTCGGAGCAGGGGCGGATGCGGGACGACGACGTGAAGATCATGTGCGACAGGCACTCAGCCTACCAAGTGAGGGGCCGAGACCCGGTATGCACCGCACTTCCAGGAACAATCACATCACCGCCGCCGTGAGGGGCGCGAATCCAAGCTTTGGTTCCACCGTCATAGTCTGGCGCTCGCAGAACCAGGATGACGGGTGCGTCGTTGAACCATGCCTGAATCTCTCCCGGTGGATCGATTCCGCGCATGATCCGAATGAAGGGGTTGTTCTCCCACTCTTCACCGATTGTCGTGCTGTCCATATGACCGGGATAGACTCGGAGCTTGGGTGGGAGCTGCATGAGTATCTCCATCAGGGAGTGCTGAAGCTGGGCGAATGTCCCACATCCGGAACCAACACAACCGCCGATCGAGCGACGAAAAAGCACATCACCCGTAAAGACAGCCTCTTCGTTCACCACCACTGCGAGGTGGCCGGTTGTGTGACCCGGCACATGAAGGAAACGCAGGGAGAGGTTACCAGTTTCGATGATTTCGTTGTGGCTGACTGTTTGGTCAACTCCGGGGATTGTCGCAGCCTCATGGGCGTGGGTGACCACTGTCGCGCCGGTTGCCGCAACAACGGCGGCCAGACTCTGGGTGTGATCAGGATGCCGATGGGTTACGACGACATGAGTGATCCGCACACCGTGTCGCACGGCTGATTCGAGCAGGGGCTTGATGTCGGTGCCGGCATCAATGATGACGCCGCGGTTTCCGGAGGCCACGAAGTAGCTCTTCGAGAGCCACCGCGGGTGAATTCGATCTTCGATCAGCATGAATGAAACCCTGATAATTGGATTCAGGCGCGGAAGCAACCTGCAATCCGGGTGGTCTGCGGCAGCGGGTGCGCGATTCTGTCATTGGGCGAATTCATGCCAGTATCTCATTCCCCGCAATCCAGCGGGAGAGATTCTCCGCCCCTGGCGAGAGGTTGCCCCTGCCGTCGGCGTTGCGCCGATCGCTGTGAGCCCTCGTGCTCAGGTGCCTGCGCTCACTGCAGCGACCAGGTCTTGACCACAGATGCACTCTCCGGCGGCGACCTCTCTTACCCGGCGCCACCCCAGCGAGCGCGCGCGCTCCGCGACGGCGGGACTCAAACACCACGCAGTGAAGTCACAGTCCCATCCGGGAGCGTCCCGCTCTTCATCGAGTTCTTCCGCATCCTCCACACTGCCCAGCACGCAGCCGGTCAGGGGAGCCGCTGCGATGACGATTCGCGCTGCCGGCGTTAGCGGAATTGGAACCGCGACCACTTCCGCTCCCTCCCCTTCCAGCGCTGAAGCCAGCTCTGATCGCGTGTCTGGAAGGAGTATGCGTTGACCGTGTAGCGCCTTACTGGTGAACCAATCCAACTGATCGGCGTGATGCACAGTGGGGCCGATGATAAAGAGGGCGGGAGGGCTGATCCCGGCTGCCTGGACAACTGCCGGCAATTCGGCGATGGAAGTACGCACGGCACGCTGGCGACTGGTCGTGCCACGCTCGATCATGGCGGCCGGTGTAGCCGGATCCATCCCCGCGGCAAGCAACTGCTTCTGCACGCGACCGATGGCGCTCACTCCCATGTAGCCGACGAGCGTGGCGTGGGGGTCGGCAGCGAGCAGATCCCAGCGAACTTGAGGGCCCGCGGTCTTTGTGGCCTCATGTGCGGTGACCAGGGTCAGACGAACCGCTTCCCCCCGGTGAGTGACAGGGATCCCGGCATAGGCCGGGACCGCCACGCCGGCAGTCACACTGGGAACGATTTCGAAAGCGACGCCGGCGGCGACGAGATCCAGAGCCTCTTCGCCGCCGCGACCAAAGACGAAAGGATCGCCGCCCTTGAGACGCACTACCCGTTTGCCCTGGCGCGCCAGACGCACCAACATGGCGTTGATCTCCTCCTGGGGAACCGGGTGGCGATGCACCTTCTTTCCAACACAGTGCAGTTCTATTTCGCTGGGCAGGTCGCAGGGTAGTGCCGTTGCCGCAAGGCGGTCGTAGACAACGACGTCAGCTTCGAGCAGTCGCTGCCTGGCACGCAGCGTGAGGAGTCCAGGGTCGCCCGGACCGGCGCCCACCAGCGAGACCAAACCGGGAGTTGCCGAAAGGTCAGCGTGGTGGCAGACGCCGTTGCCTGCCGGTAACGAGGTTCCTTCATCACTGGCGCTACAGTCGCGCTCCAGCCAGCGGACTCTCTCCTCCACCAGAGGAACGCGAGCGGTCAGATTCTTGGGGTCGACGGTTTCGGCGAAGAAGTGATCGAAACAGCGCTCTTCAGCGGCGGCGGCACGGCCGCGGCCGCGCAGTTCGCGCCGGAAGCGGGCTGCGGCATCCAACCACTCCGCCCACTCCGGGCCGAATTTTCTCTCCAAGAGCTGTCGGAGCCGGCGAACCACGAATGGCGCCTCGCCGGCGGAACTGATGGCGATCTGCAGATCTCCGCGTCGTACCCGCGCAGGAAGCTGGAAGGTGCATAGAGGCGGATCGTCGGCAACGTTGACCCACACGCCCGCGCCCCGAGCGTCGTCATAGACTTGGCGGTTGACAGTACGGTCGTCGGTAGCGGCGAAAACCAGGTCGAAGTCGGCAGCGGTACCGCTGGAATAGGGTTCCAAGCGCAGAGTCAGGGCACCGGCGGCAGCCAGTTCGTGAAGTCGCGGTGATGCCGTGATCGCGACCACTGTGATGGCCGCGGACTCATCCAGGAGAGCGTGGACCTTGCGCAGCGCGACGCTGCC
>JALXCG010000843.1 GCA_026991065.1 Gemmatimonadota bacterium
GGGACGCGATCGAGCGGCAGAACATCGCTCACGATCCACTGCGCGGCGCCGGTGATCTCCAGCACCTGGCCGAGTGCGATCGCTCCGCCGTAGAGCAGAATCACGCCCCAGGCGACATAGTTTTCGACATCGTCCCATTCGATGATGCGAAGGAAGAAGAGCAGTGCCGAGAAGGCCAGCGCCAGGCTGCCCAGGCCGACACTGCCGGCGAAGAGCACCATGCTGGCGATCATGCCGCCGATCACCGCCCCGGTGATCCACTCCTCGCGCTTCACCGGCCCCGCTTCCGCAACCTTGGCGCGCAGCAGTTTGACCGCCGGCTCCATGGAGATGCCGGAGGGGGGAAAGGCGAAGCGCAGGGCGAGGTAGAGCGGAACGATCGCGGCCACGACCAGGGGCAGCGAGGCGCGACTGAAGCTGACGAAGGTGATCGGCTCGTAGCCGGCCGGCGGAGCGGCGTTGGCAAGGGAGAGGGCGAGGCTGGCGCGGGCCGAGGAGAGCAGGGTGGAGTTGGAGCCGATCACGGTGCCCCAGGCCATGGAGAGCAGCACCCGCTTGGCGAAGCGTGAGCGGTGGTCGCATTTGAGGGCGTGGACGATCTCCAGCACGATCGGCAGCAGAATCGCCGCCACGGCATGACTGACGATCACTGCCGAGAGCCCGAGCGAGAGCAGCAATACGCCGAGTGCCAACTGATTCTCATTGCGCGCCAGGCGCGAGAGCAGGATCAGCGCGAGGCGGGTGGAGAGGCCGGTTTTCATCATCACCGCGGCGATCAGAAACACACCGATGACGAAAAAGATCGCCTGGTTGCCGAAATAGGCGAAAACCTGGCTCGCCGGCATGATGCCGAAGATCGGCACCAGGGCCAGCCCGACCAGGCCGGTGACCGGCAGATCGACCGGCGTGGTGAACCACCAAAAGATGCAGAGCGAGAAGATCGCGATCGCGCGGTGCGCAGGCACGCCGAGCGCGGCCGGAGTGGGCAGCAGCAGCAATCCGCCGAAGAGCAGCAACCCGCCGAGGATCGAATAGAGGCGCTTTTTGTCGCTCGACACGGTTGGCGAAGCTCCGGTGGTGGCTGGCGGTGGCGACGGTCGGCTTCACCGTCACGCGCGGAAGTGAACGGGGGCGGTGATCAGTCGGAATGCTCGGCTGTTTCAACCTGCAGGCTTGCGCCCTCGATCAGGAGCGGGTAGACATAGCCGGCGCCGAAATCGCGGTCGAAGGAGAGCCGGCCGCGAACCACGACCTGGTCACCCACCTTGGTGACGGCATCGGTGGTCACCGCCAGATCGTTGGTGCCGGCGGCGGGATCGCCGCTGCCGTCCTGAATGTGCAGCCAGTTGGTGCCGAGTACGCCCGGAGTGTAGCGCACGACCCGGCCGCGGATCACCAGATCCCTGCCGCTCAACTCTTTGCCCTGGGTGAGGACTTCGGCGACGGTCTGGCCATTCGCCGCTCTCGGCAGTGGTGCGTCGAAATGGGTGACGTCGGTGGGGTTGGCCGCGACTTCGCCGAACAGGGGCAACCCGGCGTGGGGATCGGCGGCGCCTGCCGCGTGGCCCGCGCCCATGGCCGCCTGGCCGGTGGCGTTGGCCGGTTCCTGGCCGGCCGGCCAGATGGCGTTGACGAAATAGATGGAGGGGAAAGTGCGGTCCAGCGTGGCACTGCGGAAATCGGTCATCTCCATGCCGCGCGGGACGGAGATCTTAGCGCCCGGCTCGAGTCCGGCGGTCTGCGGGCCGGCGACCCAGAGTTTTTCGCTGCCGGTGTCGATCTGCACGTAGGTGTAGCCGCCGGCATCCATGGTCTCCGTGATGCTGCCGCTGATGGTGGGCAGCGGCGGGGTGGCGGCGAAGGTGGTGGCGCCGAGGCTGCTCAGGCAGAGAGCCAGAGCAGTGGCGACAAGCTGGTGGTGGAGTTTCGACACAATGAAACCTCGCTGCGACAGGGGGCGCGATCGTGGGTGCTCTGCCCCGCGGTCCGGCGGCGGCGCGGGGGCGGGAGAGCGTGGGAGATGCAAAACGGCAGTATAGCTGCGGTGGCGCGGTGACACCAGATTCGTTGGGAGGCTGGGGTATCCTCAAGATTGGAACCCGTTGGGTGCCATTTGCAGGGGTCGCGAAGGTGCCGGCCTTGCGCGTAGCCGTTCTCCATGCTGGAAGGCCGCCGGTCGTGTGTAATTCTTTCGCAAATCCGCTGGACTGGGGTGGGAGCTGAGCGAGTCCGGCGACTGCACGGTTACCCGTCCCGGGGCGGGTGATTTTTCCCTGCTGCGCGGTGCAAGACCGCTCTGGCCGGTCTGCGGGCTACACTGCGCCACCTGTCCCGGGGCGGGTGATCGAGGTGGGGCGGGTGGATGCGCGCCAGGCGGGTGACCGCGCGCGGGGCGTCGCGTTCTTTCAGCGGGAGCGAACAAGAGCCGGGCGGTACGTTCCTTACCGGCATCCGCGTAAATGCTGGAGTGGTGCCCAGGGGCACCATCGGGTCAGCGCGTTTCCGGGAGGCTCCAGACCGGATTTTCGCTTGACACGCACCCGTTTTGCGGTAAGTTAGTGATTGATCACTAACGTTTCTCCCCGGAACGGAGCAGACGATGAAACAGGCAGCAGCACAGAGAGCACGGGCGAAGCCGGTGGACCCGCCGGAGTTCACCACGCGCCAGAGCCAGATTCTGGATCAGACCCTGGAATTGATCCGGGGCGAAGGGCTGGCCGGGCTGACCATGCGCAAAGTGGCGCAGCGGATGGGGTTTACCGAGCCCGCCGTCTACCGCCACTTCAAAACCAAACAGGACCTGATTCTTGGCATCATCCGCCGACTGGAGATCAACCTGATCGCCCCGATGCGGGTGATCGCCGCCGACAACGAGCGACCGGTGATCGACCGCATCGGCGACATCACTGCCCACCACCTGGGATTGATCGCCGAGAACAACGCCCTGCCGATCCTGCTCTTCGCCGAAGCCGCGGTGTCCCCGGATGAGCGCCTCGGGCGGGCGATGGCCGCGGTCTTCGGTGCCTACGAGGAGCTGCTGACCGGGCTCCTGCGCGAGGGGCGGGAGCGGGGCGAGATCGCCGCTGCCCTCGACCCCGCGGACGGCGCCATGATCCTGATG
>JALXCG010000844.1 GCA_026991065.1 Gemmatimonadota bacterium
GCTCGATCCGCACCGCCGCGATCCGGTCCGCCGGCGACGGATGGGTGCGGGCGAACCCCGGCCCGTGCGGATCGAGCAGCTCACCCATTCGCTCCAGCATGGTCACCAGCGCGTGCGGATCGTAGCCCACCCGCCGCAGCAGCTCCGCCGCCGCCGCATCCGCCCGGAACTCCAGCGCGCGAGCATAGCCGCGATTGACCAGGGTCTGGCTGATGTCATCGACGCTGCCGCTGAAATCCTCCACCAACTGCTGCACATCCTCCCCGCCCAGATTGCGCGCCGCCTCCAGCGACAGGATCGCCAGCGCCGAAGTGAGCCGGCTGCGCTTGATCGCGCGCAACCCATCTTTGTGCACCACGTGGCTGATCTCGTGCGCCAGCACCGCCGCCAGCTCATCTTCATTGCGGCAGCAGCGCACCAGCCCGCGGCTCACCAGTACCAACCCGCCGGGCGCCGCGAAAGCGTTGATCCGGTCGCTGTCCAGCAACTGGAAATGGTAGCCGCCAAAAGTCTCCGGCCGATCCGACGCCATCGCCAGAGTCTGCCCCAGCGTATTCAAATAGGCATTCGCCGCCGCCACGTCGAGCGGCCGCTCGCTCTCCAGCAGCGACGCCGCCACCGCCCGGCCGATGTAATACTCCTGCTCCGGCGAGATATCCGCGAAACTCTTCTCGATCGCCTGTCCGGCATTCGCCAGCGAAGTCGCCTGCTGCTCATCCAGCAGCCCCGCGCCCTGCCCGAGCTGCGCGCCGATCTGCGAAATCGAGTGGCAACCCCCCGCCACCGCCGCCAGCCAACCAACCCCGACCACCACCGCGGCCCGCGCCGACCAGGCTCCAATCCCGATTGTCGCCCTCATCGCCCCGCTCCTTCCCGCGGCACCACGCCGCCGGCACGCAGAAACGCCGCCGCCTCGCCGGCGCTCACCACCCAGCGCTCCATCCGCTCCACCGGCGCGTAGTCCACCTCGGGATGCTCCTTGCGGAACGCCGCCTCCACCTCCTCATTGAAGCCCTTGCCGGCCAGCGCCAGCTCGTCGCCGCTTGCCGCCGCCTCCACATCCTCAGCGCCGGCGCTCAGCACCAGCCGCTTCGAAGTCAGCGCCGAAACATGAATCCACCCCTCGCCGCCACCGGCCCCACGCACCCGCACCCAGGGATCGCGCTCCTCCAGCACCTGCACCCGCTCGGCATAACTCACATCCGCCGTCACCCGCCCCAGGAACGACGGCTTGCCGCGCAGATGCCCGCTGCGCACCTGCACACTCAGCGTCCCGGCGGCCGCCCAGGCCAGCGCCGCCCCCAGCAGCAGGGTCACCACCGGCAACCCAAAAAGAACCCGATTGCGACTTCGAAACAACATGGTATCGTGCCTCCGAGAACGCGATTGAAGAGCGTCGAACAGCCAGGAAATGGCAGGTTATCACCCCCTGCCGTGGAAAGGGATCCATCATGCGCCGGTTTTTATTTGCGCCGCTCGCCCTGCTGCTTCTTCTCGCCCCCACGCTCCGCGCTCAGGAATCCGATTCCGGCGAAGATACCGGGGACCCCTTTCTCGACCCCGCCATCGCCCCGCTGATCATCCCCACTGTCGACGACTACGCCCCGGTCGCCACCGACTCCCGCGGCACCCTTCTCCTCCCCACCGGCGCCGCCGTCAACACCTATTTCGAGATCACTTCCGACCAGAAATCGGGCCTGCTCACCCCCTCCTACAGCTTCGCCAACGGCCTCGCTTTCAAGGCCCGCATCCCTCTCATCTTCAAGCGCACCGTCCACTTCTTCGGCACCGACGGCAGCGCCGGCGGGCTCGGCGACATCTCGCTCGACGCCGAATACACCCGCCCCTTCAGCCCCGGCTCCCTGGCCCGCCTGCAAGCCACCCTCAAGCTCCCCACCGGCGACGACGAAAAGGAGGACAACGGGGTCCCGGTCCCCCTCGGCACCGGCTCGACCGACCTTTTTCTGCGCGGTCAATACGCCCGCAGCACCGCCCGCACCGGCTTCCTCCTCGGCGCCATCTTCCGCCACAACTCCTCCAGAGAAACCACCGACGAATACGGTTTCGGCCTCACCCGCGCCACCACCCTCGGCGACCAGTTCATCACCTCCGCCTTCGCCCGCTACGCCGTCTTCAACCAAGCCTGGGTCCACCTCGGCGGCGTCCTCACCGTGCTCGGATCCGGCGAGATCGAGATCAGCACCGACGACGGATCCCCTCCCAGCACCATCGACATGAATCACGATGGCACCCTCTTCGACCTCTACCCCGGCATCTCCTACCAACTCGGCCCGCTGCAGCCCTTCCTCGGCCTGCGCATTCCGGTCGCCACCAACTACGACAACGAATACATCGACACCGATCGCGACCTCTCCCTGATCCTCCAGTTCACCTACCGCCCGGAGCGCCTCGCCTTCGGCGACTGATCCACGCCCCCGCCGGTGCTCCCGCCTCCGGCATCCCCCGCTATACTCCCCCGCATGCGCTTCTTCAACACCGCGGGTCCGGTAGACCCCAGCAAGCACTATGCAATCTCCCCGCTGGCGCGCCTGGCGGACGAGGATCTTCTTTCGCTCATCCAGCAGGAGAAGTATTTTATCCTCCACGCTCCGCGCCAGACCGGCAAGACCTCGGCGCTCTTGGGACTCATGCGGGAGCTGAATGAGTCGGGCGACTACACCGCGGTCTACATCAATGTGGAGGTGGTGCAGGGGCTGCGGGAGCAGATCGGGCCGGCGCTGCAGGGGATTCTGCGGGAACTGGCGACCAATGTGCAGTTCTACCTGGGAAACCGGGCTCTGGCGGCGGAAATCCGCGAGTTGGCCGCGATCGAAGCACCAGGCAGCGCCCTGAGCGAAGGGTTCGGTTGCCTGGCCCAGTCGAGCCCGAAGCCGGTGGTGCTCTTCATCGACGAGATCGACTCGCTGATCGGCGATACCCTGATCACGGTGCTGCGCCAGATCCGCGCCGGTTACACGAAGCGCCCCGCCGGGTTCCCCCAGAGCATTGTCCTCTGCGGGGTGCGCGACATCAAAGACTACCGCATCCACGCTTCCAGCGAAAAAGAGGTCATCACCGGCGGCTCCTGCTTCAACATCAAGGCGGAGTCGCTGCGGC